>NZ_CP048288.1 GCF_010365285.1 Paenibacillus rhizovicinus | reverse complement strand
TCGCTGGAATTTTCTGATATAATTGAGGTTAAGTACAAACTGAATTACAGTTACATGCTCGATTACAATTATGATGTGAGCGGAGATGTCGCAATGCTCACGCTCCACTCGAACTATGTAGCTGAAAGTATGAAGAACATGGAGATCCTCTACGAAGGCGCCAAGAATACGCCGTTCTACCGAGCCGAGGAGATCGTATTCAATCCGCTTTTGAATCATAACCATCGGGGGTTCTTGTATATGACAGAGCGGACAGAGGACGCTGTAGACCGCATACTGATCACCGTGTCACCAAAGACGCTGCCGGCAGACGGTCTAAGTAAAGCGACGATCACCGCACAAATCAAGGACTTGAACAATAATCCGATCGAGAATAAGCGGATCGAAATCTACCGGGATGGCGAAATCATCTATACCGGGATGACAAACCAGGCCGGCGAGGTGTATAAGTTGGATCAGCCGATTGCACCGGCCAGTCGGATCTCGAAATACGAGGCAATCTGTGAGGGTAAAAGCTCGACCGGATTGCTGAATTATTATGAGCCTGCCGTCGCCGACCGCTACCACATCGTACTGAATCCGAGCAAGACAGCTATTCGCTCGGGCCAAAATGAGCAAACGATCATTACAGTTTCGCTCAAGAACGAAAACTGGATCGGACTTGGCGACAAGTCTATCACAATCTCCTATAAGGACACGAAGGGCGTTACACGAAGCGAAGTCATTTTGACAAACAGCAGCGGAGACGCCAAGATTGCCTTGAACGGGATCAATGAAATCCAGGGGCAGATTGCAGTTCATGCCAATTTTGACATAGGTGGCGAAACAGCAAGCAACTTCATTTATATCAAGGTGATTGGCGGTTAACCCCGCCAGTCGCTTTGCTCCTTGAAGGGGAAGGTGAGAAGCACATGAAAGAGTTCAACAAGATGCTGCCTAACAGCACCTATGCTTTGCGGGTTGGAGAGAAAGTGCCAGAAGGCGACGTGAATCTGGCTTTTGTTCATACACCACGAGTAGATTCTGATCAGAACATTTCCCTGATCCATACCTCATCTACGCCTGACAATCTAATCCCAATCGACCAGATTGAATCAATGGTCGTGCCGGACGAAAATGGAAAGCTGCAGTATGCCACAGTTCTTTCCGAAGACCAGCCGATCGTGCTGCGGGCGCCGTATGACATGTTCCCATCCAAGGAAGTGAACATTACCAAACGTTTCATCCGAAACGAGCACACGGTCGCCGCTGCGCTGTATTATCGTTTCGAGATTTTCTATCATTACGACAGCGAACCGGGCGAGCCGGAGAAGGTGATCCGCTATACAGGAAACCAAATTCAGATCACCGACGAGAACGGTAATCTACTGGATTCGACGTTCAAATACATCATCTTCGTGCAGGCTCAGGCTGCGGTGCCACCGGAAACCAAGTCCAATGTATACCGGGCCTGGTTGTATCTGCAATTCAATACCGATGAGGAGAAGACCTTCAAAGTAAGGTACAACCATGTGGATACACCTGCGATCGACGCCAACGCACGGGCGGTTAAGAAAACCATTGAGCTGTACTCGAATCAAGTCAACGGGAATGCAATTGAAGGCGGGAAGCTTCGGATCATCAACGGGGTTAGCGCCTTTACTGAAGCGACACTAGCGCAGGTGGAGTCGGCTGGAGAGCTCAAAGAAATCTATGCGTTCGAGGAGCGGCCGGATGTGGATGGGTACCGCATTTATGTTCCGCAAAAATCCAAGAGTGATCCACGAGAAGCACCCATGTTCAGCTACAGGGTTAATGCTAAATACAAGGACGAGAACGGCAAGGAGCGGGTCATCACGACAGGCTACATTACGGATTCCGTTCTGCCCAAAGAAGCACTCCTTGAGCATGAGATGTTGGATTACGCAAACGAGTGGAAGATGCTCGGGTTAAAGTCTGGATCAGCCGTCATGGATGCTCGCAGCACCATGGGCATGATGATTCCAATCGACATGCCATCGCTGCCGGCAGAGACGATCTACACGGTAGAAGATGCCAATGGAAATCTGCTCTACACGACTGAGCAGGCAGCAGATAATTCAAGCGTCACCAGCGCCGTGCTGCAGAGCGGCGGAGAGCCGGCCAAGGCTAAGTCCAATGTGGCCACCGGAAATTGGGAGGGGCCGAGGAGAGCAACGTCCGGATCAAGAACGATGCAATAAAACATCGTTGCACAATTATTCCAGAGCAGCAAAAACAAGAGCTGCCCTTCACCTGGACGGCGAGCGGCGAGGGCCAGATCATCGAGAGCACAACCCTGCAGGCGACATGGGGGATCAAGCAGCAGATCTATATTATCCATCAAGCTACGACGGAAACTGGTACGACTCTGAGCAGCTGGAACAATATCGGACAAGTGACCAACCGGTCTGACTGGAAAGTGGTGCGCAACAGCGGCGTTGAGGAAATCTATTTGACTCGAAATGAGATCGATTTAGGTGGATTCTACAATCCGGCGGCGACCGGCAAGAAAGACTATATGTTCTCGGCCGAGGTTCATGTCGAAGATCGTGGCTACGATGATGACGTTATCGGCATCATGTTCCGTGTGCGAGACTCGAAGAACTACTACGTGTTCGCTTGGGAGCGCAACCAGTTGAACAACTCGGTTGCCGCTGACAATAACGGGGCAGGACGGATTCTGATGAGTCATCGTGGGGCATCAGCTGTCGTCAACACGTCATCGATTCCAGGCTATGCGTATGAGCCAAACTGGAGCAGCTACCTTCAATACAATCAAAGCTTTACGAACAAGAAGAAGAAAGTATTCAAAGCCGTTCCAAACATCTTGCCTTCGTACAATAGTGCAGACGAGCCACACACTAGATTTCAGTCTGATAAGACCGGCGTATCTTACATCGATGTCACAGCCTACAACAAAACGTATAACCCGTCTGGCTGGGCGACTAGCAGCAAATATAAGATCACCGTCGTCGTACAGGAAGATGAGTTCCGGATTTACATTGGTCAGCCTGGCAGCACGGAGTTGGGTGAGCTTGTTTGTATCGGAGAGGACACCGGGAGCCACGATATCCCTGACAACGGAACAAAGAACTTGCCGAAACATACCGATGGATCCTATGGAATATTTAACATCTCCCAGCAAGAGTGCTATTGGTCGAAGTTGACCTTCACTGAGCTTGAGGGGAAGGAAGCAGCGAGTGAGATGTATCCGGTCGAGTTCACATCCAATTCGGAGATGAAGTTGAACGATACAAAAGCAGAGGACATTCTCAAGCCGAAACTTGATGCGCTGACTGCAGGCAAGCCGATCTTCCAGCCCGTTGATCCAATCCAGTTCGTTTCCACCGGACCGGTACAAGGCCGTATCAAGAGTGACGGTTATGTGTATGGCTACACGAATGACCCGCAGGCTGGCGGCACCAAGATCACTCCTTGGCGCACGAGCGATAACGGCATGGACATCAATGGAACAGGTATTGCATTCTTATCTCCCGATGGCACAATGGGGTACGAGTTCAAGCCGGCCGAGATTGATGCCGAGATTCCAGAGAAAGTGAAGAACTTTGCCTGGAGCATCCGCAAAACCGGGGGAGACAGCAGCGTAACCGTATCGCTCGGTTCCGGCAATAAGCCGATGGCCAGCGCACCGGTGCCGCCGATCTATCCGCTCGGTTCGCCATACACAATCGATGAGGATGAAATCTACAAGCACGAGGGAGTCAAAACACTAGGCACTCTCTTGGGCGATGGTGGGCTGCTGACGAAACTAAACCTCGGCGACACGCCGCTGCATGAAGTTCTGCTCCGCATTGAGCGTGGGGAGAACGAGAGTGGATTGAACGCCGAGTACCGGGTCAACTACCGATTCCTGTACAACCTGAATGGGAACAAACGATTTGAAGTTGACCAGATCAAGCACGGGGTAAACCGGATCCGCCTCCGCAATGTCCTGAAAAAAGGAACGGATGAATTTCTGGATGCACTGAAGGTGAACCTGGTCGCCTGGACGAACTTCGAAGTTCTCTCGGCTGTGCCGGTGCTTGCCATCAAAATTGACGAGCGGCATAAAATTGATATCGAGAAGCCACGGGTAGAAAAGAGATCCTCGGAGCGGGAGAACTGGTACCTGCGGGTAAAAAACGGCCGATTCAAGCGGCGCATCCGGCTGCCGTATTACGAGCCAGAAGAGCGTGTGCCGCAATTATACCTCTCCAACCCGGAGTTGGTCGCCTATCGGCCTCAGAGTGCCGGAGATTCCGTAGAGGTCGTGCTTGACTATTCCATTCCAGAGTACGAAAATCAGGAGTTCACGAATCTCCCAACAATCGTAGTGGAGAAAGAGTATCCAGTCGTCCTCAACGAGCAGATGATTCAGGTTCAGTTCCGGCCAATCGTACTTGCTTCAGAGGAAGGAGTCAGCTATCTGGAAGTCAATGCGAGTCGGATTAACAACAACCGCCGCCTCCGTGTCTCGGATGTGGATGCAGAGAAAGGCATTATTTATCTGCACGATCGGATCCGGGACCAAGACGAGATCACCGTACGCTATGCGTATCGTGAAGACTGGTACACGTACCGTGGATTCTACAGCAGTGACAATACTGAAGTCATTGATGTCGGAAGTCCAGTTGACTTGGAAGTCCGGTACCATGCCGATCTGCATGCCGAGGGCATCATTACGGAACAGACCGGCGGCGGGTCAGGAACTTTTACGAAAGCCTTGATCTTGACTGATAACGAAAGCGAGTATACCATCACAGGCATCTTCTCTCAGATGTACCATTTGCTGCTATCCAAAGGACTGGCGGTTGACCAGGACAAATGGACAATAAGCAAGGTGGCGAACTACAAAGATTACGATCTGATCATTGTGGCTTATATGATGAATCCTGTGCCTGCTGAATGCGTGGCAGGAATCCGGAGTTTTATCGCAGCGGGAGGATCTGCTATCATCACCGCCGAGCACTCCGGATTAACGGACTGGAACGCAAACTTTCTAAGCATCGTTTCTCAGGACTTTCCGGATCTGACACTCGTTCCGGACGCTATCGTAACCACAAGCGGCACGTTTAACACGAGCCACCCGCTTGCTCAAGGATGTACGAGCTTTACAATGCAGGCAGCCTCCTACTACAGAATTAGCGGCAGTCGTATTCAGCCCGTTGCTTACTCGAATGGACTTCCGGTTGTGGCTGCTTATGAAAACGACAAGCAGCGGATCGTGTTTATGACGGACTGCAACGCCATGGATGATGAGCGTGGTTTCCAGAATCCTGGAAACCGACGGATGATCGAGAACATCCTCAGCTGGACGTCTTCGCCGGTGTACAACGATACGAAAGAAACGAAGGATGCCTACGTCTCGAATAAGTTCACGACGACGATTCCGTCCAAAGAGACGGCATTTGATCAGCGGATCAAGGTGGCGAGCATTGCACTGTATACGGATTTTGGAAACGAGATGAAGCAGTTCATCGATAAGTATAAGGCGGCAACAAAGCTTACGTTGACGCCGATGGCGGCTATTGAAGGAGCAACGCTTGTGATTGTAAAGTCCGAGTTCCTGTATCAATCCGACGGGAAAGCGATCGGGCAAAGGGAAGCCTCCTTTAACGACGTAATTGATATTTACGTGACTGTCACCGTACCGGTGGTCATGAAGGATCAGAACAAGCTGCTTCGTTTCTTCCACATGGATTTTAATCCGACGCCAGGGCACAGCTTCACGCTCGGAAAGAACAGCTTCCACCGCTGGGTGCCGGTGAATGAAAAGGTAGAAGAATATGCGATCATAGAGGCGCCAGGCAGCGAGCTGCTGGTCCGCCAGATCAACGTGTACCTGAAACCAACAGGCATCTGGCTCGCAACGGAAACAAGCACAGATCTGATTGCCGGCACGCTCAAAACAGCATCAATCTACCATACGGACGAGGACTACTGGTTTAATCCGAAAGACGGCATGTTCGATTCGACAATGCTTCGGCTTGGCCGAGTCTTTGTTCAGGCCAACTCGGACATTTACAAGGACATGGTAATTCTGGACACCCGCTCCCGAGGTGGGGGGCTCGACGAGCAGCTCAGTCGGGAAATCATCGCCCGAGTGAACAAGGAGAGCTTACACCACTGGGATATTGGTTATTTCGACGGCGAGGCATACCAAGAGAATGGCGTCATGATCATTCATTTGCCACGCAAGCTGCTGGAGACATTCACTGAATCGCAGATCCAAGCATCGATTGCCAAGCACAAGGCATACGGGCTCTTGCCGATCATCGAGTATCATGATGAAGACGACAGTCTTGAAGTGACAGAAATATAGTTTCCGTGTAACGCATTACATGATATTATAATGGTAATGGCTGACGAGGTGCCGCCCATTGGGGCGGCCCATTATCTTGTTAAAGGAGTGAACGAGATGCCGATTAAAGATACACGAGATATAGTGCCTTTCGTCAACGGACTTGAGTCTAAGCTCAATGAGGTAGAGGACGGTATGGAATCGTGGCTACAAAACAAGGCAACGATCCTGGCTGCTATTCCGCAGGTCAGCAGCATACGGGTGCAAGCGACTTCTGCAATCGTAAAAGCCGAAGATGCGCTTGCTGAGCTGAACACGGCAACCTATGGCGTCGTTGCAGCGAAGGGTCAACGTCTGCGTAAATTGCTGGACGATCTCAAAAAGCAGGTTATTCAGATCGCAGAAAATGCCACGGGCGGGGCAAGTGTCCCTGATTACCTGAGCATGGAAATTAATAACGCCATCTCCTCGGTGGACAGCACGCTTGCAGATGGCGTCAAGCTGGATTATCGGTTGCGGAAAATCCAAGAGCTTGGACAAGCTGGAGCCGACTTTAGCAACCGGGATGTCGTGATGCCATATCGCTTTGAAGTGTCGGATCGCTTGGTGTCGGATCGACTTACCATTCCGAAAGAGGAAAACGTGGAGTTCGTTTCCGGCCGAGTTACGGTCCTTGATGTAACAGGAAATCAAGGCATCCTTAATGACAGCGGCAAGATGATAGAGGGCACGATCGATGCGGACGGTAATGTTCTTCTGAGCGATGCCCCGATGGTTTCGGTTCGCCTTTACTATCCGGTGCGCCTGTCATTTAAGGATGTGCCGGAAGACTTCCTAATGCTGCTGCTTGAAACCGTCATCTCCAAATCGAGCCCGATCATGGAGAGCCTGCTTAAATTCGAGAAGCTCTTGATGGATATCGTAACCGATATTACGGCCATGAAGGGAACGGACTGGACGGCCGACTTCTCCATAATGCGGAACCAGAAGGAGATCGTCCAAGAAGGCATTACGCCGAAGGGACTCAACATCAGTGCAGTCGATGGCATTGTGCATGCAACGTGGTCGTACAATGATCACCCACATCTATCGCACTTCATCGCTGAAAAATGGGACGAGCTCAGCAAATCATGGTTGCCGTTTGATGGCGATCAGGGACTCATAACGAAATGACCACAGGCAGCTTCGGCTGCCTCTCTACATAGGAGGGGTTCTCATGATTTTTAGGATGCCAATATTTTGGATCTTGTTCGGGTGGATTATTATCCCTGCTTGGATTTTATATCACATTGCTCGGTGGCTGATCGGTGATTGGAAATGTGATAAGTGCAAGGTTTGGTTTCGGGTGAATACCAGGAAAAATGTGTTCACACAAAAGCGGCGAAACGGCGACTGGACATATACTTGCTGCGGGTCTTGCTATAACGAGTACGAGAAAGAAGAACAGAATTATGGCTGGCCACCAGGCCTGACGCCGCCAAAGCCGGCATCATTACGAACAGAAAGCAGGTGACATCGTGGGTAAGTTCCTTAATGATTTTCTCTTAACCATGCCGGAGACGCAGCGAAAGAAATTGATGGAGCTACTGGAAAGCCGCCAGCGTCAAGGTATTATCAAGTCGGAAACCGAGCTGGCTGCAGAACTCGAGCGGCTGCTCAAGGGCCTGGACCGGCGGGACGGAAAACCGACGTTCACGCCCCGCAATCAATCCGAGCTGACCAGCTCCGAATCCTATAACGCCAATATGCAGGAGATTGAGTTCGATCTGGCCACACTCTTTGATGTTTCAGATCAGCTCGACCGTCTTTTGACCGATAACCAGCAGCTCACTCGCTCCATGCTGGCCGATATTCAAAAGAAGATCGCTGCCCTGGACTCCAGGTTAGAGCGGCACAAGCTGGTCATGTCCAACACGGATGGATTCCTATCCGGTGTTCATGAACAGTTCAAGGCGCCGCAGTATACAGAAACGTCCAGCGATGCGCTGCTGCTTCTGCAGAAAGAACGCCAGGGCAACTATTTACCTCCGGAGTACATGGCCGAAACGGTGGTGGACCGGTTGCAGCTCTCTTCAGCACAGACGATTGATCAGCTCAAGAATCCCTATGGCGCCAAGCTGGCTCGCATTGAAGTGAAAAACCGGACCGGCATGGTTGCCGGCAATCCGAAGTACACGATTGATTATGCGATCGACAGCTCGCAGGAAAGCTTCTGGGCGGAGGTCATTTTGGCGGATGCACCGCTTGAGCACAACATTGACGATATCTGGAATCATGACTACAAGAACACACCGACCACTGGAGCGCTTTGTGAATTAGAAATTACCCTGAACGGTGTTACGCCTGTCTCAGAAATCACCTTCGATCCATACTGTGGATTCCCGATGCAAATCGTTAGTATTCACGGCTACGAATCATCGGTGTACGACGGCAACGTGTATGAGCTCGTCACACCAGTTCACGAGAGTCCATATCAGCGCAGCCAAACGTCCAACACACAGATGAGCTTCCAATTTCCTTCTGTAGAAATATCCAAGCTCCGAGTGTTGATTCGCCAAGAGAACTATGCGAAAGAGAACTTTATCGTCAATAAGGATGAAGCCAATCAAGCTGAGCTCTGGGATAAGATCGCCGGCAACCGGCAGCTGACACAGGACTTCAAACAGCCGGGCGAGTCCATCGCTGAGTTCGACAAGAAAAACGAAATCTCTGGATGGAGTCGGTACCTCACCGCTCTTCAGGACTGGGCAAAGGAAAAGGGAGAACAGGCAAAAGGCGTGCTCGATGCCGCCAAGCAGGCCATGGAGGTCGTGAAGACCGGCCAGTATACCAACCCAATGCAGCTAGCACTGCGAGCCATTGCGCCGAATCAGAAGAAGACTCAGGCAGAGACAGAAGGGACGTTGGCGAGCGAGTGGCAGCCGGTATCCAAATACACCTATCTATATGGCGCCTACAACATCAGCATCGTCGGCCGCCGCTACAACCAGCAGTCGATTTATGTGTCGAAGCCGCTGCCGCTGGCCAGCAACCTGAAAACAGTCACACTGACTACAGTGGAGAAGCATCAGACAATTGACATGGATCAGGGCGACAAGGCGCCGATCACGGACATCGAATTCTACCTGGGGTACACCAAGAATCCGGATCCGGGATCCTGGAAACCGATCCTGCCATCCAACAAAGCCTATGTCGAAGGCGAACTCTTGATGGGCAACACCGTGGGTGAGGAGTATGAAGAGCTGAAAGACACGATCCAATTTAGCTTCCGCTTCCAGGCTATCTCGAACGACACAGTAACGATTCGGAGAAATGGCGAGCCACTCCCAGCATTCATGTATAAGCTCTCAGTTGACGGCAAGAAGATCGGCATTTTGAGAGACTTCTATTCACCGGCCAGCACATATACCGCAAGCTACAAGCCATCCGACGACGCCTACTTCGTAGATATCGATCAGGCGCTCATTGAGCCGTTGCAATACATCAATGACAATGGGGAGACGGGTGAAACGTTCGATGCGGTCGATGCCAATTACACGGTCACGCTGAAGCATACGCCTTACATTTTCCGGGAGCAAGTTTTCAGCTACGACGGGGAGAACGAGCGCTACAACCAAGACAGCAGCCAGTTCAATGCTGCCGACATGTACTACCCGATCATCGTGCGGGTCGGCGGAGTAGAGTATACGAACATCACCAATTACACGAACGGGACTTATGACAAGGAGCGGTTACAAGCGACAAGCGGCGAGAAGGTATTCGCTCAGATCGGTAGCAAGATTTATTTCCCAACCACGCCGACCGTTGATGAGCTCAAAGATATAACGGTTGACTATTACTACCTAACAACCGACGTTCGGCTTAAAGCCATCCTGCGCCGCAATCATGCCGGTTATGAGAGCATTACGCCGGCCCTTTACAATTACACGCTCCGCTGCCAAAGCTATGACCAGGAGGTACGCAATGTCTAATGAGCCGATTAAAAATAACTCGCAGATGCTTTATCTGCAGGCCCGTTTCCAGTTCGAGCAGGCAAAGGCCAAGTTCGATGATGGCACGATCAAGTCGGATACCAAGCTGATTCAAACAGTCTTCAAGGCGTTTCAGGACTTCTTCGTATCAGCCGGCCAGCCAATGATGATTCCTCGATATGCGGTCGATGGCGGCCCCCCATGGAGTGCCGACTTCAACAATATGATGGGCGAGATTAAACAGGATATGGATCTGCTCTTTCAAGAAGTCGATATCATCGGCCGGGCACTGTATGCGGATTTCAATCATAACGTCGTGCAGCAAAGCATGCTCCAGGCCGAGTTCGACCAGATCGCCGACAAGCTCAAGGATTTGGAGCTACTCTCGTCCAACCTGAATGTCAACGGCCAGATCGTTTTCTGCCGTAACGACTTCGCCAATAACGATAAGATTGATTTTGATCGGATCAGCGGGACGCCAGCGCATATCGAGAACGGCACCGTCACACTGGGCCAGACAAGCCAGTCAAGCGTCGGCAAAGAAGCCACGATTACGATTGTTCCCGGCAACAAGACCTACAAGAATTTCATTATCGGCAGCGAGTCCAATGGCTTCCCTGGTAATAATCATGAGATCACCGTGTCACCGGGCAGCTCCTTAACGAACAACGATTACACATACCGGTTCGTGGGCGAGAAGAACAACCATGGTGCATATGGCGTTGTGCTGGATGGCGACGCAAACACATGGTTCGAATACGAGCTCGTCAATGTGCGAGAGCAAGACAAACAAGCGGTGGCCAAGAATCTCGGATGGGATTATCAAGTGAATGGGAACCAGACACTTCGATTCGCCCGAGATCCTGACGGCGGAGTGCTGAAGCTGAATCTGCAGGTTATCCTGGCTGAAGAATCGCTGATCAACCAAATCAATGTGAATATGTACACGCCGCCCAACCATGGCGCCAAAACGGCGATCGTCAAAGATATCCTGGTTTCGGACGGCACGAGCGCACCATTATCAGTGATGACCAGCGCCAAGCTCGATTCCGACTACACGTTCCATTTCTCGCCACGCACGGCGAAGGTCATCACGATCCTGTTTGAGCAGCCGGAGAAATACTTTACGGACATTGGCCACATCTATTATGAGGCCAAGCGGCAGATCGAAAACGGCCCGGACTATGTATTCGACACGATCAATAAGGAATATTCACCGACGCATTTGCCACGAGTCGAGGGTCCGCAGATTGCGCTGCAGGATCTGGGTGTTCAGGTTAAAGCGACGCCCACCTCTGTAGACGCTACATATGGCCCGCAGACGCCGGACGGCACGACGCAATCAATGGAGAACATCATCTCCAACGTGCAATACAGTTTGAACGACGAGAACATCGAAATGGGCATCGAACGATTTGAGGGATGGCGGTATTGTATTGGGATCCGGGACATCGAGATCTTCTCAACCGAATACGAAGCTACTGGTGAAATCGTCACGGAGCCGTACTACTTTGAGCAGCCGCTCGAGAAAATCACACTCGACGTCAGAGAAGAAATGCCGCAGTACATCAAGTACCAGGTATCAATTGATGATGGAGCGACCTGGCACGACATTACGCCAATGGGCCGGCAAATGGCGAGCAGCTCTGACGAGGCGATGGCGCCAAAGATCTACACGATTCAGCAAGTAGAGAAGCAGTCGCAACAGGCGAACCCACGGCCGGGGTATCTGGAAACAGAATATCCGGTGTACAGTATCCGGATGCGAATGCTATTTGAACGGCCGGCGGAAACGGGGGGAGAGGCGTGAGTGAGAAATATACATCACCCATCTTAAAGGGATTCACTATTAAGGCGTATCTGCAGGGCGAGGCATCGGACAGCCAGGCCTCCAGCCGCAGAGCATACGAGGACGCAGGAGACGGCGACGAGGTGATCGACCCACCGTACTTCCCACCATCACCACCGTCGGCTGGAGATCCACCGCCACCGCCGGATCCAGATGAACATCCGCAGACGCCACCACCCGTCGATGATGACGGAGATGAGCCAGATCCGGATCATCCGGAATTAAACGTGAGGATCACAAACAAACTGGCGTCCCTTTGTCATGGCGATCAATTACCCGTGTCCGGTGTTGTTGACGGGCCATTTGGAATCACCAAAGTCGTGCTTCTGATCAACGGAGAAGTGGTCGAAGAGAAAAAGGGAGTCGGCGACAGAACGGAGATGGCCTATAACTTCAAGGTCCCTACCGATAAATACCTGATGGGCGGAACCATCTCCATTGAGGTGAAAGGATACGACAGCAAAGGCAATGTCGATACTGACAGCTACGTGCTTTCTCTGAAGGACTGCACGATACCGCCGCCGCCGGTCAAAGTCCGTGACTGCATGTTGTTCGACACCCTGCTGGTGCAATATTACCATCGTGACACCAAAACACTGGAATCCATCGACATTCCGTATGACTGGCTTCCTTACGAATTGGATAACGGGAACGGGGATAAAGTCACCTTCGGATGGAACGCAGCAAACAACGGCGTCATTGTCATGATGACTGAAAGCTATGATTCCAGCGGCACTGCATTTCAGCTCTCCTCGATTGGCGTGGTGTACAAGGACAATTACGATAAGGAGATCACGACGTGGGCCGCCGCCGTGGCTAGCAAGTCTAATGGCGCCAAAAACGTCGGGGCGATGCTCGGCGAGCCATCTTCGAAAAACCCAAGTGTCTGGATTACGGCAGCACAGAATGGAGACTTCTCCACTGCACCGGCGATCGGCGCACAGAACGACTACGTGATCTTCACATTCGATGCTGACTTTACGAGCAAACATTGTCTAATCTCGCATGATTTCAAGCCCGGAGATCACACGAAGGATTTGGATCTAACAGACCCTCCAGTCGAACCATACGATCCGGATAATGGCCCGCAGCGAGATTGTCTTCTATGGGACGGAATCATCGTACAATTTTATGATCCGAATACCGACAAGCTGGAGCGGGCTGTAATTCCTATGGATGGGCTCGGCAGCACGCCCGTCATGATGGGCGACGTGAAGATGATGATTGGCTGGTCGGATATGTTCAATGGTGTAACTGTTATGGTAAAGCAGTTAAAAGAAGGCGCCGGCTCTTATAACGCACACGTCACCGGCGTGGCGATCAAGTTCTCCGATTACTATGGCAATTCAAAAGAGGCATGGTCCCAAGAAGTAGCCTTTGCAACAGAGGGTACTCGTCATTACGAGCTCATGGTTGGTGAGCCAAAGGAAATCGTGAACTGCCCATGGATCAGCGAGATCAAAGCCGGAAACTATGCGAATGCGCCAAGCATGATGAACGTCAACGATTACGTGGCCTTCAAGTTCATGGAGGAGTTCACGAACAACCATTGTCCGATTGATGACTCCAAACAAAACGATGACGACATCGGTATTGATCCGGCCAATCCGCCGAATGTGCCCCACGTTTACATCGAGCCATTCCCGTTCAGCCATATTCAGGCCTGCATCATGGACGCTATTCAAGTGAAGGGATACGCAGAGGACTTTGATGGCCTAAAAGAAGTGAAGTTCTTCTTCACCGGCGATCTAATCGATATGTCGCCGTACCGTATCATAGGCACTGGCCAAAAACGGATTGATTTCAACTTTACGATCAACACGAGCTCTCTGCAGCCGGGCGACTATCGTGTAACGGGATGGGCAACGAACAACAGCGATCAGGTGAGTCCAACTGTCGTATCGACACCGAACAAACCAATTATGGAATTTACGCTCATGAATTGTTCGCCGGATATTACGATCAGCACTTTAATCGATACGTGTAATGACGTCAGTTGGACGTTTAGCGGATCAGTCAGTGCGCAGCGTCGCATTAAATCTTATAAGGTCGTAGATAATCTTGGCCGGACATGGACGCAGCAAAACGTCAATGGTTCAACAACGACCGGCAGCTACAGTATCACTGTGCCAGCCAATACCTATACGGGCGGTCAAACGATCACGCTGACGGCTACTGTTGAGGACATGGAGGGGCGAACGGATATGGCGACGACGACCATCTTCCGTCAATGCACGCCGCCACCAACCATAGATGCTGTTGTCTCTGGCATAGAGTGCAGCAATAAGGATTTGGCTGTTGGTATGAATGTTATCGGTGGGGATAGCCGAGGTGTTAGCACCGTGAAGATCAGCGATACTACTGGGCATGTTTGGTACACCGGCAATGGTGCATTCGGGTAAGGTCATTCTCGACTACCATCTCCAAGGACACGCTCTCTCCGGGCATGTACACCTTCATTTTTTGAAGTGACAATGGTTGGCGGAACGACGGCGAGCACCACAAAGCAGGTCAACATTATTACGTGCTCCAGCGACGGCAATGTATACGCATGCGGTGTACAATCGCAATCCGGGGGCGCTGGTACGACAACCAACTTCCATAAGCTTGGAGGTACGCCAGGCAATGTCGTGATCGACTACAACATGCAAACAGTTCCAGATGAAATGCAAGTGTACTATCAAGATATGCTAGTGGCGCAAACCGGTGGACCGGTATCCGGAACAAATAGTTTGTCATTCTACTACAATCCGTATAACGGCGTCGATTTCATTAAAGTCGTTGTCATCGGTTCAGGCTCAACAGCATGGAGCTATAAAGTTCTCTGTCCAGTATAAAAGAAGCGGGTGATATTCAATGGGAATCAGGCAGATCCAAGTTACACGGGCGATCGAAAAGATCGTGAAATATTATTTGCTGGAAGGCAAATATCCGACGCTGCAAACCATTACGTATCACTTTGGCCAATGGCTCCGGGGGCAATGTCCCTGGAGCTCCCGGTTTCAAAGCTACGAAATTGTTTCGCAGGCAAAAGTCCGACACCGATTTGTATAACAGCGATATTAGGCTCATTCATCAAGACATCTCCGACGCCTATGAAGCGACGATTCAGCAGACCACCCGAATTATGTCCGACTTCACCTTTGCGGATACGGAGCGGCAGAAGATGTGGAACCTCCTAGCTGGTATCTCAAAAAAGGTTGATCAACTCCTGCTTGTTTCCCAAAACGGAGCGGGGTATGTGGACGCCAACATTCTGAATTTCTATGACATGTCCTCCGTAAATGGCCAACGTACAACAGCTTATATCAACTTGAAGGATCGTCAAGTGACGCTGCGGGAGAATGAACGCAACAGTAATAAAGTTCTTCTGAATGGATCCCAAGCCAAGTTTAATTCGCTTACGGCAAACGTGGTTCATGCCGCCCTCGAGACTATTAACAATGCGTTTGATGATGACATCAATTCTGCCTGGTGGCAGGTCGTCAAAGTCGATGCGCCAACAACGATCCAGGCAGAGCTGATTGTGGTGTTCCCACAAGAAGAAGAGATCAACGAGGTGGTGTATGTCGCCCACAGCGTGAAGCCAGTCTTCATGCAGCTGGAATATACGTATGACGGTCTCACGTTCTCCCCAATCCCAGGCGAGAAGGACAAACGGAAAGTCGTTGATAAATCGGTATGGAGCTTCTCCAAGATTACAGTAAAGGGTATTCGCTTTAGCTTCGAGAAAAAGGATCACGACGATTACAGCGGCGGTGTGTACCAGTATTATTTCGGAGCCAAGAATATTACAGCCAGCAAGAAGGATTATGTGAGCGAGGGTATCCTCTACACGACACCGATCGTATTCGATACGCCCAACATTAATCAGGTGTCCATCAAGGCCGGCCATGAGATCCCGCATGGTACGGAGGTCGATTACGAAGTAGCCTCCTATGACGAGAGCAAGGATCTGGACACGCTGCTCTGGTTTCCGATCAGCTCGCTGGATGAGACCACGCCGAAGTATGCCAAGGTCGTGGAGTTCTCGGCTCGGCCGACCAAGTTCGTGGAGATGGCCAAAGCGGAGCCGACGCTCGAGATCAAGAACGGTATGCAGGTGTTCCGCCTGATCAAAGACGATGGCGACGGCACGTTGCCGCATGACTTCGAGGAGATGCGCAACCAAGTGCTGATGCGAGGAATCAATCAGTGGCGCCGGGAGAGGACGTATGTGAAGTTTGACGGCACGATGCCGTTGAATGGTTCGTGGAAGGATCAGTACGATAACCGGCCAGAGGCGGTGCGGATCGATTACTTGGCGATCAGCAATACACTAAGTCTCAAGCGGGACGGCGGCGGCAGCACGGACAACTTTTATCGGTTCACGACGTGTATTCAAAGCGACGAGACACGAGTCGTGCCGATGTCATTGGCCATTCTAAAGAGCCAGGAGAATGGACCGAAGAAGCGGATGGGTGCCTTCGCCGTATACGTCAATCAGAAACGGCTTGTCGCCTCCAACGAGGAAGTCACAATTACCCTAGAACCAGGCTGGAACGAGATCCAGGTGCTGTATCATTTCGGCAACATGCAGATGCGCCAGGATTTTATCGAGACAGAGCTGCCGAATGAAACCTACCTCGGCAAGTTCAACCTTGCACTGGAGAAGAGGGTGCGAGCTGATAAAGAGCCGCTCAAGCTCGTGGATGCTCACACGCTGTATTACAACATCTCTCCGAACAGCCGGGACTGTTTCGCCATCTACGAGCAGCAGGTCGTGTTAAATTATTTGCCCAAGAGCTGCATCTTCCAGCTTTCTTATGAAGTCGAAGACAGCGAGGCACAGAACAATCAAGTGGTGCTGCGAGCGATGTTGAAGCGGGAGGAGAACGTCCCGCATATCTCTCCGAAAATAAATCTGATCGAAGTCAGAGCGAGGTGATCGGAATGGAATGGAAAACAATCGAACCGGCGGATCGGCCGCTCAAGATGCCCAACATGATGAAGCGCAATGCCCGGCACCGAGGGCAGCGGGAATCCGAGAAGTTCCTATCCGACCATCAAGAAGAAATCTATGATATCAGACAAAACTTTAAGGACATTGATTCTGTGACAAATCAGCAGCAAGATAGCATATTTGCATGGATTCACGGGGAATCGCAAGAACCGGTGGAAAATATTACGTATTCGGGAGAGAAAACATTCACCGCAACAGCCAGCCAACTTTCGTACCTGCTGGTGCCCGGTGCGGCGGCGGGTCAATTTGAATCCCTCATGGTAGAATTGAATGGGGCCCTGCTAGGCTCTAATCAATATTCAATCGACAATGGGTACTTGATGTTCATGAGTAATGCGTTACAGGATGGGCTCTTGGATGTTAAATATACCGTCACGGTTCCTATCAAGAACCAGCGCATGGTCGGCGTGAGCGAGATCCATGACCGGATTCAGCGTCTGAGCGATCGGATGGGGGAAGTGGAACGGAGGTACAGTCAATATGAGAATGCCTACAAGTAAAGGCGGCGGGGCCCAGTTCAGGGGTCCCACGTCCTCTCACGATTACAATACAAACGAAGATGACAAGTACCTGGAAATGGTGGAGCTCTATCGGCAAAGCAATGAGAATCTAGCGCAGCTGACAGAGGTCCACCAGATCGTGCTTGCGGAACATGCGGCGCAGCAGCAGTACATCAGCCTCCTGGAATCAAAGATGGCCAGCATGGAAGAGCAGCTGACCGGCATTGAGGCAGTAACGCCGTATGAGCCCATCTTCAGTAAATCCACCTTCGCCTTGAATATGAAAGCCAAGTATCCGGCGGCTGCGCAGGAGCTTGCGGACACAGCGCTTCGATGCGACGTGGACCCGGCGTACCGGCTGGTCACGCTGCCGATTATCCACCAGATTCCAAAGACACATCTGGTCAATGATAAATCGGGCGAAATCATCGTTCCTTCCGAGCTGAAGGTGAAGGTGGGCCGAACGAACACCGGTGGTACGGTATCCGATAATGACGTGATAAACGCCTTTAATGGCGACAATGAAAGTTTCTGGCAGCGCAAGGTCAGCTATGACTTCTCGGCGGCGCCGGACCAAGAAGACGCTGTTCTGGAGATAGAGCTGCCGAGCCATCTCGTCAATAACCTGAACATCAATACGATTACGATTCATCCGCATCCGGAGCGTGGCATCCAGATCCAAAACATAGAAATGCATTACGCCAATGCGTGGCAGCAGATCAAAGGATTCACACAGGATGAGATATCATCGATCGACACGTATGAATTTGCACCTCGGAAGAAATGGTACTTTCCAAGTGTCCCGGTGCAGAAGATCCGCATCACACTGGTTCAGAAGAACCCAATTGATCTGAATGGCAAGAAGGTATTCGTTCTTGGCGCTCAAGAAATAAGTGTCCTTTTGACAATGTTCGAACCAGGCGGAGGCTTCATTCTATCTCCTTTCAGCATGGACGGTATTTACAACATAGAATCCATCGATCACGTCTTTCTCAATCGCTCTGCCTTCAGCTACGACACTAAGCTGGACCATCTCTTGGATGGAGCGATTTACGAGTACGAGGTGTTGAAAGAAGAGATGGATGGGACTCTGGTGCCGCTGCAAAGCTACGAGTGGACTGGCCAATATGCCAGGACACTTTGGGTGAAAACCAAGCTGTATCCAGATCCCAACAACGGTGTAAATCCATGTCTCCATGCTGTAAGACTAAATTATTCGAGATAGAAAGGAGGTTGGGAATGATGCAAAGGTTCTTGTCGAACAAAACATTCGATTTTGAGAATTTCATTACCCCTGTGAAGATCTTTATTGGTGTCGCTGGTGCTGCGATCGGATCGTTCGCAGAAACCATTTATGGGACAGGGGAGGATAGGATGTCGCTAATCGGTATTTATGCATTTTTCATCTTCATGGATTGGATTAGCGGCATCGCAGCTTCCAGGAAGGATGGGACCTATGCATCTGAATATGGTATCAACGGAATCCTTCGAACAATTTTCATTCTCTGTTTTCCGGCCGCCGCCAACATGCTAGATTTCGTCTTTCATACACCAGGCGTTTTCTTCTACGGCGTAACATCGGGCCTGATCTTTCATACCTGGAACAGCTTAACAGCGAACTCGGTCCGGGCAGGATGGGAAAAGTGGATTCCAAAAGCCATCATCAATTCGGTTCAGTCGGAAATCAAAGCCAAGCAAACCAGATCCAAAACGTCTCGGAATCGCCGGACTGCGGATCCAAATGAAGAGGAGAGTGTCTAATATGATTAAAGCTGCTGTGCAATACCTCACGATTACGCCGGCTATTCTGATCATGGTCGCTGAGCTCGTAAAGACCTTTGAAGTTGAAGGTAACGGCGAGCAGAAGAAAGAAGCCGTTCTCGAAGCTGTCGATATGACCTATGATGAACTCGGCAAAGTTGTCGAGCTGAAAATCTCCAAAGACTTCGTTCATTCCGTTGCAGAACGTTCGATCGGCGTCGTGGTTAATTTCTATAATCTCGTCGGCATCTTCACAAAGAAGAAGCAAACGTAAGAAAAACAGAGTAAAACGCAGGATACGCAACATATCCTGCGTTTTTTTGCGTCTAGGCATTGATTACTGTTGAAGGTGGTGTTATTATTATTGTGTAACGCATTACAATAATGATCATTGCAACACCCTCATATGCGGGCTATAATAAAATGGCGAATTGAAACAGGAGGCGATTGATTCATGCGACCGACGATCGAGAAGTATTTGCCGGATTTTGAGCAGATCAAGAAGATCAAAGAAACATTGAAAAAGTGTAAGGACGAGTGGCTGGAGAAGGACCCTAAGGGTAAACCGGTCCTCGGCCACAATACTATGCGCCAGATCATTGACCACGCCGTGGAAGGCGTTTCTTATTGGGACTTCGGTATCGAGCGGGAGTGGCGAGAAGAAGTTTACAAACATGATAAAGTTTCAAACAGCTATCAGTTCGACGGCTACGTGTATCACGTAAAAGGCTGGCTCTACATAGCGGGCGTTGGGCAGCGGGAACAATACGGCTGTAAGATCGCTATTGGTGGGAAGGACAACCAGAACTCCGCATACAAGGCGGCCGCATCTGATGCCTTCAAAAAGGCTGCTTCGCTCTTCAGTGTCGGTGAAGAAATCTACTCCAAGATTAAAGTCGAGATGGATGACGAGCAGCAGTACCAGCAAATGATGGGCGATCCAAACTACCAATTCCAACAGGCGCCACAATATCAGCAGCAGCCCGCTCCGTATCCGAATGGCCAACAGCAGCAGTGGTCTCCGGCAACGGATCCGACATGGACGCCGCAACCTCAGTGGCAGGCACAGCCGCAGGCTTATGATATGAACCCAGGATATCAGCAGCCACAACAACAGCAAGCATTCGGCAATGTGTACCAGTATCCAACTGGTCAGCAATTGCCAGTGCAACAGCAGCAAGGCGGATGGCCGCAGGATGTGAACCAGGAGGCTAATGGGAACTTCGATGCGACCAATCCGAACAGCTATCCATTCAACCCACATAACGAGGGTACACCGGAAGCTGCAGAGTGGGATCGAGTGAACATGCCTAATCAGCAGCAGCCGGTAAATGGCCAGCCGCAAGAACAAGCATTCATGGCACAGCCACAAGGCGCAGCGCAGCCACAGGGACAAGCACAGCCGCAGGGATACGCCGCACAGCCTCAAAGCTACGGGGCGCCCGTACAAGCTCAGCAACCCATGACGCCCGCATCGGCGCAGGAGCAGCAGGCAACGCAGCCGAGCGCTGTTCCGATTGAGTGGAATCAAAGCGAATTGATGCGCATGCATGAGCACCGTGGCCGCCTCAACATCCAGTCGGAAGAGCAGATGAATTCGTATATTCGGGATTACCTGAAAAATTCCGAAGCTTCGATGAAAGACATCACCCCTGAAAATCTCAAAGGGCTGAATGATTATCTGATGAACATCGCCGTGTAAAGGGGGATGAGCTCATGAATCAACGATGGGACATGGAAATCGAAGGGGTCCGCAAGGCGGCCCCCGACGGTACCAACCTCGCACTGGCAGAATGGTTTGTCAGAGAGGTTAATCAATCTGCAGCCAACATTGAAAATAAAGTGGCCAAGTCCATAAAAACAATCGAACGATTGATCAGCGGTGGCTGGGCGCTCGAAGATATCCAAGAAGAAATCATGAAGTTTGCCAAGGAGTATCCATCCATGGTGACGAGGATTTATCACTTGGAAGAGATCTTCGTGAACAAGCAGCCTCCCGACAACATCATGCAACCTGACGTGTTCTATTATCACAACATCCTGCGGGAGGTGCCGCCGCCAGTTCGGATGCGCATGGACCCGGAAACCGGTCAAATGATCCGTCATTCGGAGCCGTTCTTCCTCGAAATGAAGAGGCGCTTTACGATGAAGGAGCTTATGGACTACTGGTATACGAGCTGCCAAATCACGCCGCATGATCATATGAAGCGGCAAGACGAGGGCAAGTTCAAACATTTTCTTGGCATTTACGGGCTCGACGAGATCCTGTTTGCCATTGATGTCTCCAAGTCCAGCCGGGCCGAAATGAATTTGTCGCCGCTGCGCAATGCGTTTGACTTGGAGCGGTACATGGACAAGGCGCTGGAGTTTATTCGTGAAAAAGAGAACACCCATAAGCAGGTAGGGATCAATAGAGTGATTCGAAGAAAGGATCAAGCATGAACGAACAGCCAGCCATATTCGTGGAGTGTGGAGCGGATCTGCCTTGGGTCAAAGACAGCAAGTTTACGTTCACTCGGAAGCACTACATGACACCTCAGCAAGTGGACGAGTTCCGGCAGAAGTACAACAATGCCGGCGTGTACATGACCATGATGCAATACATCAACCCAGTATGGTACCAAAATGATAAGAAGAAGTGGCTGATCAATGCTGGAGAGTCGCTGAAATACGGAGACTTCTACCTTGATTTCGATTACCCGCTTCAAACTGACGACGACTTCGACAAGATCAAATTCGACGTAAGCGTGGCGATGCGGTATCTGAAGCTGATCCTGGCCGTCGAGCCTGACCAAGTCAATCTCTACTTTTCCGGTCAGAAGGGGATCCATTTAACCGTGGATGCCGCCGTGCTCGGCCTGCAGCCGCACTACTCGCTGAACATGATTTACAAAGAGATCTTTAACGATATAAAAAAATACTGCCTGCATGACACGATGGACCCGAAGATGTATGACGATAAACGGATGTTCCGTATGGTCAACAGCTTCAACATCAAGGGCCAGCGTTACAAGATCCCGGTCACGTACCAGGAGCTTACGAACATGTCATTGCAGGATATTCGAAATTTGGCCATGTCGCCAAGGCAGCTCCGTAAGCCGCCGCCGATGCTCTCGCAGCGGGCAAAGCTCGCACTGGAGAAATACATCAAGACATGGACAGATCGAGCCAACAGCCGCAAAGAGTTCAGTGGCCGGATGCGCAAGCTCGAGGAGCTGCCGATCTGCATTACTACAATGCTGGACAAAACATTCCGGGAAACTATTGACGGCCGCAACAACGCATGCGCAGCACTTGCCAGCTTCTTCATGCAACAAGGGATGGAGAGGGAGGAGGCGCTTGCTCGCCTAGTTCTATGGGGTGAGGAAAACTGCGTTCCGTCGCTGCCGTCACGGGAGGTAGAAACAACCGTGCATTCGGTCTTTAACGGCCAGTATCGCTATGGGTGCGAGACATTCAAAGCAGCCAGCGGCGTGTGCGATAAAGTGAATTGCCCATTATTTAGAGGGAAGGCCATCGGATAACGAGGCCCTTTCCTGTGTGGATCACGTACCATCACGTATCCAGACAGGAGTGGGCGTCGCATACCCGCTCCGCCTCCTGTGAACATATAGAGGGGAGTTCGCCAGCTCCCCTTGCGCATAGGGTCGCTTCCTCGTTACATATCTACATCAGAATTCATACGTGACTTCTGAAATAGGGCGAGGTATGGAAGCAGCTATGCGCAAGGGGTGAAGACGACCCCGCCGGAGGAGACAGTCAGAATGAGCAATTTCGAGGATTTAATGCGGCAGATGAATGAACAGATGCGGACGGACAGCAGCGTTTTCGTGCAGGATCCAAACAATCCGCAGCGCCTCATGATTACCGATGAACGAGCGCTATTCGGCCGGGACCTCAATATCATTGAGCGGCAAATGGTGGCGAACATCCTAAGCATGGACAACTATGCATGGAGCAGGGGATCTCGAGGAGGCTTGGCTACAGGCTTCGATCTCTTCGATGAATTGATTGAGGGCGGAGCTCAGCCGGGGCTTATCCTCTTTGCTGCAGCACCAAACGTGGGTAAATCTGCCCTCATGCTTCAGATTTGCAAACAGATGGCCGAGCGGAATGACCGGGTTTATGTCTCGTATCATTCCCTTGATGACAGCAACAACGAGCTGATGCCACGTTATATTGCCTGTGATCAGCGGATTACAATCGCCCAAGCCAAGATGCCGGAACGCTTTTCTGAACAAAAAGACATCCTGGAAAAGCGCAACGAAGGGCTCAAGAATTTGTTTCGCCGCACGGATAGGTTCGGCATGTTCGATTCGAATCACACTACTTCTCTTGAAGGTATGGAGCAGCATATTAAGGACATCATCATGACGCTGCCCGAGGGAACACGGATCGTTATCGCCATCGACTCGTTCAACGATATTACTGTCGAGAGCGAGAAGTTTAACAACAGCGACGCCAAAAACACCTACGTGGCCAAGGCGCTCAAGAAATGGACCGTCACCTACAACGCAGTTGTCATGTGTACTGCCCATCTTCGTAAGACCGGCAACAAGCGGCCGACCGTCGAGGATTTGAAGGATACCATCGAGCTTCAATACGAGGCCAACCTGATCTGCCTGCTCTACAGCGATGTAGGCGTGAAGGAAGAGAATGCAGCAGTCTATTGGATTAACGAAGATGAGGAACGCAAGATGCCCGTTATTGAAATGCGTATCGGCAAGAACAAGTTTGGTAGTTTCAAGGGAACCCGGTTCTATGAGTTCACGCCGGACTGGTCGTATGCGGTTGAGGCGCCAATCGAGGATTGCCGACGATACGCATCCCTGATTAATCAAGCATAGGGATATT
This sequence comes from Paenibacillus rhizovicinus, assembly GCF_010365285.1. Taxonomy (NCBI): domain Bacteria; kingdom Bacillati; phylum Bacillota; class Bacilli; order Caryophanales; family Paenibacillaceae; genus Paenibacillus; species Paenibacillus rhizovicinus. The sequence continues at coordinate 204,603 of NZ_CP048288.1, read as the reverse complement.
AACTCCGCAGGGAGTTCATATATCAAATTCTTCTTCACTGGAGGCGAAGAGCATGGAACAATTTAAAAATGTGGATCTGTTTGGCGAACCAGCATCCATCCAGCCGATTAGAGACTTGAAAACAATCGGTGATCGGGTAATGAGCCTGCTTCATGAGCACGAGGCTGCTCGGAACAGCGACAACGTACTGATCTATCTGTACTGGCGCACTTATGACAGCTGCGTGAGTCTGGAAGATATGGTGTATGCCACGCCGCCGGAGGACATCCGCCGCTGCCGTCAGAAGATCAACCAGAACGGGCTGTATCATCCGACCGATGCAGAAGTAGCCCGCAAGCGCCGGCGCCGGCAGAGCCAATATCATCAACATTCGCTCAACATTTAAGGAGGGATTCAAGTGGAGTTCGTAATACAAGAAAGCAGCACACCTGAACAGCAGCAGAAGTATCTGCGCAATTTGATGGTCGGGGAGATTCAGACGAAGGTACGATTGGAAGATACCATTCAATCGTACAAGGCTGAAGTCGCCAAGAACACAGAAAACATCGTGGACCAGGCGCAGATCATCCGCAACTTGGAGACGGAGGTTGCGGGCTTTCCGGTCATCCCGCCCGATAAGCAAAAGCAACTTGAAACGGCCAAGTCACGGCTGGATCGGCATCTTGGGCTAAAGGTTGATTTTGAGAAGATCCTTTCTGATCTCGGGGGTCGTAACCAGCAAATGGTGGATGACATGCAAACGCATATGCGGCAGCTCTCGAATATTGAAATCGGTTTGGGCGGCTTTGTGGCGCACAGCTTTGGACTTCGCACCAACATCAAGTTCGACGAGGCCAGCAAGGCGCTGACATTTAAGCCACAGGGCAGCGTGGAAGTAGCGATCGCCACGGATCTGGCAAGCTGGAAAGACAGCTCCCAGATGACGATCACGAAGCGGGAGGAGAACTAATCGATGCTATTCTCATATTATTTCGACACGGAAAAGACGCACCGGCTTGAATGCCTGTTCGAAGTTCTCAGCTACAACGTCAAGAACAATACCAAGATCGAGCTGATCTTCAACATGAAGATCTCCGAGATTATGAATAACGCCGTGAAGAAGTCCGAATTTAAGCTTGGCACCTTCAACTTCGATGCGCCAGTAGAAGGCGATACGAAGCATGACATCGACTTTCTCCGCACCCGGTTTGCGCCGCACCAGAAATGGGTCTTCGAGGCGAAGAACAACAAGAACACAGCAGAGAGCATGGTGATCGGACTGATCTCGAGTACGGCCAACATCAATCCGCTTGGCCTGGATATCACCCAAATCAGCCCGATTTATGATGCCGGGCTCAAGGGGAATAACCTGGCCCGCCTGGAGCAATCGTATGTCCCTCCGGTCGTGCAGCAAACGCTTTTGGCAGCGACGTTCGATACGTTCGAGTATCCGCCAGGCTTTGAAAGCAGCACGGCCATCTATGAGCCGGCCAAGAAGTATTACGATCTGCAGGACTTCAAGCAGACGCTTCCGGAGCCGATTCCGGATCATAGCCGTTTCGTCATTGACGTATACTTAGCGCCGAAGTCCGTGAGCGACATGACCGAGACGCTGTTCATGCTTCATGCCAGTGGCGTCGGCACCGTCTATGTCACCCAAAACTACATCATTTTCTCGGTGAATGGCAAAGACAGCTCAAAGCAGTACAACCTGCCGATTGATCTGACCAAGCTGCACGACGGCACCTTCTTCTTGTCTCCTTCACGTTTGGTGGTAGAAGGTGACGGCAATGGGACGCTGAAGGTTCGTTACAATGAAACCGAGCTGACGACCACCTACGATCCATCGTTCTCGGTACAAACCTTGACCTTTGAAGGGGCCAACACTTCCAGTGGTGCTGTTGAAACCTTAATCGACAACTTTAACGTAACGTATTACAAATAAGAAAGAGGAGTGAATTGATCATGTTAATCGGACCATCCAAAACCCTCGCTGAGATCGAGGAGCAAATGAGCAACAAAATCTCCATGAACAAGATGGAGATGAAGAGCCTATCCACGCAGCTCGGCAAGCTGAACCAGGAATACAATTCGCTGCCAAAGATCAAAGGTGAGCCACCGACAGGCCGCATGGTTGAGGTCGTCAACGAGATCCGGGAGAAGACGGCCAAGATGGACGAGCTCGATTCTGAAAACAAAAAGCTGGAGATAAAACTGGAGGAAGCGGAGAAAGATCCGAACAAAGATCGCAAGCTCACGCTGACGCTTAAAGATCTGATCGACCTTGGCTTTGATAACGATATTGCGTAAGGAGAATGCAACATGGCCTTTGACGAGACTCGCTTTTATGAAAAGGGACTGACCCGCAGCAAGCGTCAGGACCTGGTGGAAGAATACAAAGAGGAAGAACAGCGCAAGAGCCTGAAGATCAATCCAGGAAAGAGAGTAAACTTGAGTACCGGGGATCCGCTCAATATGCCGAGGCATAAAGTGCATGGCGTCTGCTCGGCCTTCCAGGAATGCCCTATCTGCTACAAGTGCCGCTCGTATGACTCTTCGCATATGGCATGCCGATCGTGCGTCCTGACGCAAGAGGGCAGCCTCTGTAAGCGGGAACTGCATACCGAGCAGGCTCTGAATATGATGATCCGCCGGGAGCGAATCGATCTGGACGCCGGTAGGTTCGAGGTCCACTACAAGCATGTGGAAGAGAACAAGGGCTTTATCGAGAAGATCAAACTGCCGGACGGCACAATGATCCGATACGACGAGGCGGCCGACAAGATCGATTTCGAACCTATGCGCCCGTTTATTGGAAATCAGTTTGATTACTTCATTGACGGAGTAGGACAGGGCAAGCGGAAACTGACGGACATCAAACCAACCAAGTCTGGTGTTAATGCCATCTGGATGGATGGGCCCGAGGAGCCGATGTGATCATGGCAAAGAACAAGAGCTTTGGTCAAATGAGCTTCACGCAGATCGCCATGCAGCAAACATTACAAGCCGTGGATGCGCCGGTGTACTGCCGGCTCTGCGGCCGTAATGTAAAGGAGCCAAGCAGCAAGTCCCCGCCGGGAAACAACGGGGCTTGGATGAGGTACTTAGATTTGGAGATTGCGAACAAATGCCATGTTAGCTGCTATCAAGAAGAAGTCAACAAACAAAGGGGACAATAAAGCTATGATACAAGTCAATGAAGCGCATTTAATCTTTCGACCGGAGCTGGAGCTAATCATCTCTGCAGATATCAAGGTGCTTGCTGAGAACGTGATTGGTAATGCGCAGCCATCCTTTTACCAGGACGAGCAACTCGTAAACTATACCAAAAAAGTATTCAAGATCGTGAACATGCTGCTCGCCAAGGAAGGAACCGGCGGCCCGTTCCGAGACATGATCTTGTGCGCCATCCTGTTCCAGGATATTGCGCTCAACTCGCTGCCGGAAGACATGAAATACCTGCACCCGATTACCGCTGCCACCGTGGTACGCCAATTCGGCGACGGCCTGAACTCGCAGATGGTCGATGCGCTTGTGCAAATGATTGAAGGCCATGAAGGTCCAAAGTCGCCGTCCAAGTCGCTGGAGCCGAAGATGGGCCAGCCTGGATTCATCGTCGGTCTTGCCAATCAACTTGTGCGCTTCGACTTTATCGAAGTGGCTCTGTGAGGTGATGACGGTGAAGCCAATCTTAATGGGGGCAGAAAATCCGGAAGGATTGAAGCTCGAGGATGTGCTGGACCAGCTCTGCAATGAAGTGGCTCATAAGATCAACAAGATCATCAATGATCCGTCACCTCAAGCCAAGCTCGTCGTCCGGAACAACCAGGCAATTATCGAGCACTTGGGGGCGGCCGCAGTTCTACAGAAATCCAGCTACGTCGTTCTTGATGCTATGAAGGCCAACGAAGGCCCGACCGGCCAACCAAGAATCGGCAACACGAACTCGTAGAGGACTCATAACCATAACCCCAACATCTTGAGTGTTGGGGTTTTTAATTTGTCAATAGCTTGAATATTCTTTCTTTCTATTCTAAAATGAAAGTTACCATTGTTTTAGTGTAACGCATTACACGGAGGGTGGTTTCGTGATGGTTGTCTTTAACAGTTTCACCGGAAAGGTGAGGCGGTTTGTCAATAAGCTCGGACTGCCGATAAGGGAAATCGAAGATGGATTAATCATCGACGAACCCTTTGTGGCAGTCACATATACATGTGGCTTTGGAGAAGCCCCGGAGGACATGCTGCGATTCCTTGATCGCAATCGCAGCATGCTGCGAGGCATTGCGGCTAGTGGGAGTCGGAACTGGCCGAAATTCGCACATGCAGCGGATGTCATTGCTGCCCGCTACCATGTGCCGGTTCTCCATCGATTTGAGCTTGCCGGTAGTCCAAGTGATGTAGAAAAATTTTTGGAGAGGGTGAGTGATCTTGAGTTACATCGAATCGAATAACATGATTCTGCAAAAGCACGAAGACGGCTTTTATCAACTGGAGCATGATCAAGATGCGATATGGAAGTTCCAGGCCGAAGTGAATTCGAAAATGAAGAAATTCAAAACGCCGGAGCAACGCTTCAAGTGGCTGGTCAGGCACAAATATTATTACAAGCAGCTGCTGAAGGAATACAGCATGGAGGATATCTTAGAGATCCACAACCTTGCTCGCTCTTTCAATTTCGGCTTCAAGAGCTTTATGGCGATCAGCAAGTTCTATCAGGACTATGCACTGATGACCAATAACAAGCAGCAATATCTTGAGACCTACGAGGATCATAACACGATCGTGGCGCTGTATTACGCAGCCGGCCGCATGGATCGTGCTCGCCGCTATATTGCGACGCTCATGAAGCAGCGTTACCAGCCGGCGACGCCTTCTTACATGAACGCTGGCCGTGCCCGCAGAGGCGAGCTGGTGTCTTGCTTCTTGCTGATCGCTGATGATTCGCTCAACAGTATCAACTACGTGCTCAACTGCTGCGGACAGCTTTCCAAGGTCGGCGGTGGAGTGTCCGTCAATCTCTCGAATCTCCGGGCCATGTCCGATCCGATCCAAGGCTACGAGGGCGCCGCAAAGGGCATCATGGTCGTCGCCAAGCTCATGGAGGATACTTTCTCCGCCTGGGATCAAATGGGGCAGCGTAACGGCAGCGGGGCGGGCTACGTGTCCATCTTCCACCTGGACGCTGACATGCTCTTGCATTCCAAGAAGCATAACGCCGATGAGAAGATTCGCCTGAAGAAACTTTCGACAGGACTTGTCGTGCCGCACATCTTCTTTGAGCTTGCTGAACGTGGCGAAGACTTCTATCAATTCAGCCCTTACGATATCAAGAAAGAGTACGGCATCCAAATGACCGACGTGGACTTCGACAAGATGTACTACGATTTGGTGGCCAATGAGAACATCCGGAAAAGCGAACCGAAGGACACGGTCGATTATCTGAACGAAATCGCCAAGCAGCAGGTCGAAACAGGCTACCCGTATCTCATGTATCAAACGAATGCGAATAAGTTCCACCCGCTTCGTAATCTCGGTAATGTCTCGTTCTCGAATCTCTGCACAGAGATCATGCAGCTGATCGAAGTGTCAGAGATCAATGACTGGGGCAAGAAGCATACGATCCGCAGAGACATTAACTGCGTCCTCGGCTCCTTGAATGCCTACAACGTCATGATTGACGAAGCGATCGAAGAGTCGGTTTACGACGGCATGGATATGTTGACCGACGTGGTACGCCTCTCGAACGTCAAGAACGCTCCTGGTGTAGCGAAAGCAAATCGTGAAATGCACAGCGTTGGTCTTGGACTTATGAACCTGCACGGCTATCTGGCCAGCCAGCTGATTGGTTATGAGAGCAACTATGCACTGGAATTCGTTACGGCCTTCTACAATGCCATGAACTATTACAGTTTGAAGCGCTCCATGGAGATCGCAATCGAACTTGGCGAGACATTCGAAGGGTTTGAGAAAAGTGACTACGCTGACGGCAGCTACTTCGATCATTACCTGACAACGGATTACCGCCCAACGACGGACCGTGTCAAAGCGCTGTTCGGATCGCAGCGACTGCCGGGACCAGAAGATTGGACATGGCTGAAGGGCGAAGTCATTAAGCACGGTATCTACCATAGCTACCGTCTTGCCGGGGCGCCGACCCAAAGTATTTCCTATATCCAAAACAGTACCCAAGGGTTTATGCCAATTACAGACCAGGTGGAGACACGGGCTTATGAAAAATCCAAAACATATTATCCAATGCCGCACCTGTCCAGGCAGAATCACTTCGCCTACAAGAGCGCATACAAGATGGACATGTTTAATCTGATCGATATTGTGGCCGCTGCACAGGTGCATGTGGACCAAGCGATCAGCTGCATCCTTTTCGTGGACTCTGATATTCCAACGAACGAGCTTGCAATGTATTACGTCTACGCTGCCAAGAAGGGGCTAAAGAGCCTGTACTACACACGGTCCCGTGAATTGGCTAAAGAGGAGTGTGAAGCTTGTGCCGTTTAACGATATTCAAATGATCGAACATGCCGTGAACTGGAACCGGAAGATCGATCATTTCACCGAGACGTTCTGGGAGCAAAACAACCGGCAGAATTGGATCGATACCGAGTTCGTCCCATCCGATGACATCAAGGTTTGGAAGAAGATGGACAAAGCGCTTCAAGAAGCTTACGCCTTTGCCCTGGCAGGTCTGACGTTCCTTGATACTATACAGGCGAATGTCGGCATGTCGCAGCTTGCCATCCACATCAAGGAGCTCAAACGAAAATCCGTCGCCGGATTCATGGCCATGATGGAGCACATGCATGCCAAGAGCTACAGTACGATTTTCACAACACTCATTACCGACGGCTCCTACATCGATTGGCTGCTGGAGGATTGGGTCAAGAACCACCCGCTTCTTCAGAAGAAAGCCCGGATTATCCAAAAGATCTATCTCCGCATCAAGACGGATGAAGATCTCTGGCTGGCCATGGTGGCATCGGTTTTCCTTGAAAGCTACTTGTTCTATTCCGGCTTCTTCCTGCCACTCTTTTTGGCCGGCGGCGGGATTGATGGCCAAGCGATGCTGACGAATTCGGCGGAGATTATTAACCTGATTTTGAGGGACGAAGCCGTCCACGGGAGCTTCATCGGATTGCTTGCGCAAGAATTGTTTGAAAGTTTCGATGAAGACGTACAGAGCCGCTTGAAGAAAACCATGTATGCGCTCCTTGAGGAGCTGCATGAGATTGAAATGGCTTATACCGAAGAGATCTATGGAGAGCTCGGCCTGGCGTATGAAGTTAAAGCGTATGTACGCTATAACGCAAACCGTGCCATGCAGAACCTTGGCTTCGACGACTATTTTCCGGAAGAACATATCAATGTCATTGTTATGAACGCAACGTCCAAGATCGCAGAGTTCATCACGCATGACTTCTTCAGCCAGAAGGGCGTATACAAGAAAGCCAACGTTCAGCCAATTACCAAAGCCGATTTCGATCGAGTCAACGAGCGCCTCAAGCTGCGCCGAATGTAGGAGGATATCTATGAGCGAATTAGTAGGAGCTTATCAAGACCGCACCGTGCTTAACGGACTGGACCTTACCTATGAGCAGGTTCGAGCCTTCCAGTTGGCTTTCAATCACCCGGCTATGGACAAGCCGACGATGCTGAGCGCCGATCGCACCGAGAAGCGGATGAGCTGGATCCAAGAAGAGGTCCAGGAGTTCAAGGAGTCCGATAATGTCGTTGATCAGGCTGACGCCATGATCGATGTCATCTACTTCGCAGTCGGCACCCTTGTTGAGATGGGCGTCCGACCGCAAGAGCTGATGGACATCGTGCAGCATGCCAACATGAGCAAGCTCTGGCCAGACGGCAAGCCGCATTACAAGGAAGACGGAAAAGTGAAAAAGCCAGACGGATGGGAAGATCCCTATCCGAAACTTCAAGCAGCCATCACTCGCCAGATGGGCTAAGGAGGAAATGCCAGTATGGAACTTGCACTCGCCTATTTTAAACGACATCACATGCCGCACCGAGGGACACCTTGGAAGCGGTATACATACTCAACAAATGGCACGCAATACACATTTACATCGACACCACGACCTGTGATAAAGAATCCCATTGAATTGGTGGCTGCCTATCTGCGCATGCAAGAAATCCGCAAACTGCCGCAGCTATTCGCATAGGAGGCGCCATGGATCTCGTAAATGCCTATAACGGTTTTGAGCCGGTCGTAATCATTGGAAGAGGCACGCTGACGGCCGATACACTTGAAGAAATGATTATGGGTATGGATACGTCAGGGAAAGTTATGCCGGCGAATGACTTTAGCGTCCAGGAATGGTCCTTTCCATACAATCCGTACTCCCAAGAATTTATTAGCCAATATCACCAGGCCGTGGTCAGGCCGAAGAAGAGAAAGAAGATTAAGAAGCGACGGAAGGTAGAGCTGGTGTCCGCTTACCTGGAACAGCTAGCCAAAGGCTATGAGAAAGAGCAGAAGCAATTACAAAAGAAGATCGATGATCACAATATGCGCCATTATAGAGAAATCGGATACTATATAACCTTCTGTAATTATAACTTTGCGCCAGAAGAGTTGACCCAACGCTTGGAGCAGGTAGTGTGTTATATGGCTTGCTTGGATACCTACCGTGATCCACGTAGCCGGTCGGAGCGGAGAAAAGACGAAGAGGATCCAAAGCCACCACGGATGCGTGACTTCTTTGAGAATCAGAGAGGGAAACGCAAATGGAGCTCGTAGAGGAGTATCTTGTTCAGCGCACATTTGATGAGCCGCAGTTCATCTTTGAAATATGCAGCTGTGCAGATCGTTTCGAGCCATCTGACTGGCAAGGGGAGTTCTGGCTGCAGAAAACGCCGAAGAATGGCAGCGTCACCGCCTATGTCAATGGCGTCATGCAAACTGATTATGAGGTTCTTGGTCACTGCATTCGATTTGCGTATCCGATTTCCGATCACGCCATAGTCGATATCCAATACAAGGCGTTTGTATGCAGGGAGGTGTCACCATGGAGTTAGCCAACCGCTATTTAGAAATCAATCCGCCTCGTCCTGGACATCCCTCAGAGGATCAGATCCAGCTAATCCGAGTGGCTTACAGCAAGGCGATGCTGGAGCTGCGCATGAAGACGAGGGTCGTTACGAGTGAATATATCGGCGAGGTGGAGGAGAAGGTAGAGGCCGTGATCCAAGAGATCGGATATGGCGGCTTCATCCACTTGGACTTCAAGTATGATCGATCCGGAAACATCGACATGGACGTGAAGTTCAGTGTAGACGAAGGAGGGCGAATGATCGCATGGAGTTAGTCGCTTCATACCTGAATCGATCCTATGACCGTTTGGCCAAGATCCTAAAGATCGCAAGCGATACAATCGAGATGGCCACAAGCCATTACAAACATAAGCCGAACACGAACCAGAATCGGCAACTCATGCAGGAGCAAATCAACTTTGCCCTGAAGAAATTGGAGCAGGATTATCTGCCAGCTAATCGATTCATCATGGTCGATATCCAAGAGTCAGCTCAGATCGGCACGATTGTTCTGTCCACATACTTCGCTGATCATCGAGGGAAACGGATCAGTGACGAGCAAATGATCGAAGAGATCTTGTCTATGGATTCGATGAAGAGGAAAGCAGAAAAGGCGAAGCAGCCTTACTTTAAAGGCTACCAGCCGAACTGGATGAAGGCACTCCGGGGGCCGGGGTGGTCGAAAAAAGAAGGGGGAGATATTCTTGGAGATTACGATCGACCAACTGTACGATTTTAAGTCGTGTGGGCTCAAGTTCAAGCTCACGCACGTTGACCGGGTACCCAACATGCAGATGTCAGAAAACGACGGGCTCAGGGAGGCGGTCCTGATGACGATCTCCTATTTTTACATGAAGCTCAAGGAAGACAAAATGCTTTCCATGGAGTCGATGAAGCAGAAATTTACCAGTCTCTGGTACGGAGGCAAGGTGCTGAACATCAAGTTCGACAGCAGCCAGTCGCAGCGGAAGCGGGAACTCGATGCATTTGGCATGCTGGCCAGCTTCCACCGGAAGCAGCGGTACGTGCCGGACGAAGTCGTGTCCGTCAACACAGAGTTCAGGATCCCTTTCGGACCAGACCTCTTCATCACCGGGAAGATTCCACTGATCCGGAATACGACACGAGGCATGGAGATCGTTAATTTCAAGACGTCTAACCACAAGCAAGACGAGTTCTGGAACCGCACCGACATGGCGCTTACACTGCAGGCGATCGGGTTCCACTCTATGTTCAATCGAGAAGCAGACAGCATGTGCCTGGAGTATCTGAAGCTCGGCACCAATGCCTATGTGGAGCGGCGTCGCAAAGACTATCAGCGCCTATACAAACAGGTCCGACTTTTTAAGGAGCACATGGAGAAGGGCTATTACTATCCACGAGAGTCGTATGCCTGCGATAAATGCCCAGCCAAAAACTATTGCATGGAGTGGTCGTAATGGAAGAGGTGAGCGGGTGGAGCTGGTAGCTGAGTATATTGAAATACGCAAAGGCGTATTTAAGGATTACGTGCGGTATGAGGATCGCCGGGCGATCGATGTGATGATACATGCGCATGCCGAATCCATCATCAAGACCTGCCGTGAGCGAGTTGAAAAAAAGTGGGAAAAGCGCCGCCACAATGGCGATTACGAGGAGTTCTGTAGCGAGGTCCGATACATGGCCAACAATGATGTCCACCTAATACGACTCAAGAAGGAATATGCCGGAGAAGACGGCAGCCAGCTTCAGCATTACGTCTCCAGGCTGCCGATACGGCCAATGGGCCGTGTCATGTACGAAGGGAATGACGCAGTAATTCTCAGAGTCTTCCTCAAGGGGGTATTGCCTCTTGTGCTGGGTGTTGCCGTCGGTTCCTTACTCATATACCTTATGAGGATGTAATGTGTTACAATAACCAAAGGGACAGGGTGAAAAACAAGGAGGGTCCAATGGATCAACTTTTCACTCAAGACGTAACCGTCGAGAACATTCTTCCCGCTTCAGCCGGGCAAGAACTGATCGACTGGGGCTTGAACGCAATCATGGCGCAGCAGGCTTGGAAGAAGACAAAAGGAGAAGGCGTCAAGGTCGCTATTCTGGATACCGGTGTGGACACGACGCATCCGGATCTGCAGGGCAATATCAAGGCGGCCATGGACTTTACCGGGTCGCCTTATGGCGTCGTAGACAAGAAAGGGCACGGCACCCACGTTGCCGGCATCATTGCGGGCGTTGATAACGGGATCGGCATGATCGGCGTGGCGCCGCATGCGGAGCTGTATATCGCCAAGGTGCTCGGAGACAACGGCAGCGGATCCTTTGAGGCGATCGTCAGGGGCATTGACTGGGCCATTGCTCAGGGCGTGGATTTGATCAACATGAGCCTGGGCAGCAGCGAGGAGCCGCCGGCGGCCATGCACGAGGCTGTCAAGCGGGCGCACGAAGCTGGAATCTTCCTGGTGGCTGCAACCGGCAATGAGAACCGCAGCGTTGGCTGGCCGGCCATGTACGACGAGGTAGTTGCCGTATCGGCGATGGACCTTACCTATGAGCGGGCCACCTTCTCCAATTATGGAATGAAGAATGAGGTTATGGCTCCGGGCGTGGAGATTTACAGCACGTATCCGACTGGCCAGTATGCTGAGCTGTCGGGGACCAGCATGGCAACACCGGTCATCGCCGGGGCAATTGCCTTATATCTTTCGCTGTTGAAGAAGCAGGGCATCGTGCGGCCGCCGGTTGAGCAGGTTCACCAGGCTGTGGTCAAAGCGGTTGTCGATTTAGGATCGAATGGGAAAGACGATCTTTACGGCGCTGGATTGATCAATCTTGTGAAATTGCTAGGAAAATAAAGATTTCACGAGCTAGAGGGAGAAATCCCTCTTTTTTTTCTGCCATAATGTGCTATAATGATTTTGTGTAATGCATTACACAGGGGGATGGTGATCGAATGAAACGGATGGTAAACATCGTTGAGGATCTCGGAAAAGGGATCATACAAGAAGGATTGGCACAGAAAGGAGATGCGAAAGATGTCGGTCGGAAAAAAGAAGAATTTCATGAAGGAAAGCCAGACCCACGAGATGGAGCAAAACAGTAAGCTTGTCAGCTTGAGCGAGCGGCAGGAGGGCGGAATCAAGACGATCGAGCTTACCCTCGAGCCGGACAAGTTCGACGAGCTTGGCAGTAAATGCCGCCTCTCGTATGAAGAATACTGCGACACGATCAACAAGCTGCTGGAAGAAGAGGAGAGCGACTGGCACGAGCTGCGCATGAAAGATATGGTCAACCTGACCCGTGACGCACTGATCGAAGCCACGATGCTTAAATTCGCCAAAGAAGAGTACCAGATCAATTCCGAGCAGTATGCTGCGAAAGACATGAATTACACCAAGCGCTATGCGCCGGGCGGCCAATTCATTGGCGAGGCTGTCGTGATCACCATGGCCCTGATTCCACAAATGAATATCACTGTGCGATAGGGGGATCGACATGGAGCCGTTAATGCTACCAATGATGATGTATGGCAAGTTCCGAGGCGTGAGAGTGAAGCGGGACGCCGAAGGCAATACCGTGAAGAAAATGCTCAAAGGCAAGGAGGCTTCCGTCAAGGAAAAAGTCTGGATCATTCATAAAGAAGAGAGTGGCGATGCGGGGGTATACCCGAGTGTCAATCATATCTACGTTCATACTGGCAAGGGCGGCCGCAGGCTCTCAAAGCCGGCTGAGGCGCTGAAAGAGAAGTGGGAGGCACTGGCCTCTATGTGGGCGCACGACACAGCCTGGCAGATGACTGAGAAGGAGAAGATCGTCGTCGAGATGATCGCTCACTTCCCTGACGAGAGCCGGGACCGGGACACGAATAACGTATTCAAGCTGCTGATGGACGCATTGAATAAAATCATCTACGATGACGACCACTTTGCGCTGCCGAGGGTCATGGACTTCAAAACGGTCGCTCCGGGCGAAAAGCCATTCTTCGAGCTTTACATTTACCGCAAGGCTGATGAGGACGAGATCCTGCAGCAGCGGCTATATGGCCAGGAGATGATGGTTGATGAGCGACGAGTTAATCAAAGCCTACCAGGCGTCGGGTAAATCCGATGACCTGGTAGCAGCTTATAAGTATTTCATACTGAAATATTACATGCTGTTTCGGAAGAAACATATTGATTTTGAAAACTATGACATCCGACAGTTCATGTCTTGCTATATTCGCAATCCGGAGCATGTGAAAAGCCTGCGGCGTGGGCCCAAGTATCAAAGTGCAGAAGCACGGGCCGCCGCCTACCGGATGCTTTCTTTGATCGTAAAAGTCTTTGAGGACTACGATTGGGCACGAATCCCGCTCGACTATAGGGACTCCGAGATAAAGGACTTCATACCGTATGACGACTTGTACAATGAGCTCGTCATGATCTTCCTTGGCTGCGCCAAAGATTATGTTGATCAAGGCGCAGGATTCCAGCGATACGTCTACAAAACTTTCCGGTACCGCCTCAAGCATCATATCGATGCCAAAATGTACGACGCCAGTGATTCCAGCTCTACATACTCTGACATGATGCAGGCTGGACAACGTGTACCGTTTGTTGATTCCCTTATGGATACAATTGAGAACCCGCTGCAGCTGGACCCCGATATTCAGGATGATTTGAACAATGAGAACTGGTTCAATGGCTATGGTAACGGGGATCTGTTCAAGGACCTGTCTTACATGCAGCGCCGGGTGCTCGTCAAATATTATGAATGTGGCTACAAGGACAAGGATATCGCACGGGATATCGGCTATAACCCGGTTTACATCGGAAAGGTGCGGCGGGATCTGGTGGAGCATTTCCGTGACATGAGAAAGCGAGGAGAAATAAAATGGCTAAGATGAATCGAGTTACACGTATTGGTGCGCTTGCCCGTAATGGCGAATTGTTCTTCACTCCCTGCAATGTAGATCAAGACGAGATCAAAATGCATGAATCCGGACTGGCGTTGCAGGTCAAAAACGTGCTCTATCCAGTGGCCATGTACCAGGCCATCGACCTGCACACGAACCAAACATTCGCAAACTTCAAGAAAGCCGCAAAAGAGCAAGATAATCTCATCGGAACTCCTTGATTCTCTTGATTTCTCTTGTTTTCACCAGTATAATAAATATGTAATGCATTACGTCAAGGGAATGATGGAATGGGCGTACTGGAGCCGATGATCAAGAGTTACTATCATGAGTCACAAAAAGACGGGAACCGGCCGATGAGAGGCAAGCTTCACCCAAGCACAATCGGCATGTGTGACCGGCGCATCGTTTTCGACATGATCATGGTGCCCAAAGAGGCCAATGATGCGCAGCTCATGCGGATCTTCGATAACGGCCACGGCATGCACCATCGTTACGAAAAGATGTTCGAGGATATGGGGATCTTGGTTCAAGCGGAAATGAGGATTGAGCTGGAGAATATCAGCGGCCACACGGATGCTTGGGTAAAAATACGCAGCTTCGCAAACCCTCACGGAGAGGATTACCTGGTCGAGCTGAAAAGTGCATTCAGCAAAAGCTTTGAGTGGATGGTCAAGAACAATTTACCAAAGAAGGAACACCGAGCACAGCTCACGTTCTACATGCACCTGACCGGGATCAAAAAAGGAATCATCTTCGTGGAAAACAAAGACACCCAAGAGGTCTGGGAATACGAGCTGGAGTACGATCCGGCGCTGGGTCAGCAACTCATGAACAAGGCTCATCGCTTGATAGAAATGGCGCAACAACGCAGGCTGCCGGCGATTGAAAAAGGATATACGCCGAGCAACTACAAGTGTGCGCAATGCCCTTACAATATCTACTGTCACGCCGGTGCAACGAGACAAGATGGAGCTGTGAGGTATCCAATCCCATTCAATATGGGAAGCGAAATCTACCAAGACGTGCTGCGAATTATCGCAGCCATCCAGCAGGGCGATCCGATTCCAGATGTACTTGAAGGTTCCACCAATGGTGACTTAGTTCGAGAAGTGACGAGAAAAAATGAGCTGGTTACTCAATACACACAAAGGTGGAATATGGAATGTTCGTAGACGTTGGATTTAATAATTTTGTAGAGGTCGAAAAAATCATCACGATCAGCCGCCCGGATTCTTCTCCGATCAAGCGCCTGATGAAAGAGGCGAAGGACTCCGGCCGCTTCATCGACCTTACGCAGGGAAAGAAAACCCGCTCCGTCATTGTCACGTCCAGCTTGAACCAAACTCTTTTGGTGGGTGCAGCTGTACAAGCTACGACGATCGTAACACGCATCAAGAAAATGAGAGATGAACATACGGCCCGGATTATTGCAGCACCTTTGATGGTGCCTGGACTTGAAGTAATCGGTGGAGGTTCGTCGGAAGAATAGGGGTTGGCTTTCATGTGTATACACGTTCATCTGCATGTGCATAGCGAACATTCTGCATTGGATGGCTTATCGCAAGTGCATGAACTGGTCGAACGAGCAAAAGAAATCGGAAGCCCTGCGCTGGCAATTACCGACCACGGTGTGTGTGGGGCCATTCCCGATTTTATATCTTCTTGCCTCAAACAAGGCATTAAACCGATCCCTGGTTGTGAAGCATACATGACCAAGGATCGTCTTCTTAAAGGGGAGTTTCTCAAAGAGAAGCGCACAGCACTCTTGGAGAAATATAATCTGAAGGACAAGCCCTTGAAGCAGTTCATTCGACATATCGAACGTAATCCGCAGGACTTCGAAACCGAAGCTCGCACGCTGCTGATGGATTGGATCATGAATGTCCAGGAGGACCTATTCACGATTCACCAGGGCAAGACGGCTGACGAGCAGAAGATCGCTGAGTTCCGTGAAGAAATCTATGATTATCTCTTGTATGACAACTATCATCTCGTCTTGATTGCCGTAAACAATCAAGGGCTGGAGGACCTGTATGAAATTGTTTCCGATGCTCATATCAATGGCTTTTATTCTGACCCTCGCACTGATCTTTCTTTCATTCGCAGCCATAATCTTGGGGCCAATATTATTGCTACTTCTGCTTGTTTGGGTAGTTGGCTTAGCCGTCTTGCTCTCGCAGGAAGGATGGATGAAGCTAAAGCGTTCATTCAGGAATGCAAAGAAACGTTTCACTCGTTCTACCTCGAAAAACAAGCAACAATGATCCCTGACCAGGTGCGGCTGAACGCCCTGCTGGATCAACTCGCTATTGAAACCAATACGCCGAAGATCCTCACGACTGATGTGCATTACGCACAAAAAGACGATTATGATATTCATGATATTCTTGTGGCTTCCTCGACCGGTAAATGCATCCACGATGAAGACCGGATGCGGTATGCGCATGAGTTCTGGATGAAGTCCGAAGAAGAGATCCGTGAGAATTGGAATGATGAAGAAGCGATCGCCAATACATACAAGATCGCTGAGCTCGTCAATGTCTCACTGCCTGACAAGCCGCTGCTGCCACGTTATCCGATCAATGGGGATGAGACAAGCGAGCAGCTTCTTGAGAAGATGGCCTGGAACGGCTTGTTCCAAAAGGCCATGAAGTACGCTGATGTTTCAGCTCAAATTGAACGATACTCCCAGCAGCTCAAATATGAGCTTGGGGTCATTAATAAACTCGGCTTTGCCGATTATCACCTAATCGTTGCCGACTTCATCCAGTGGGCGAAGAACAACGGATACCTCGTTGGACCAGGACGTGGCTCCGCCGCCGGTTCACTCGTCTGCTATTGCATTCAGATCACCACGCTGGATCCGATCAAGCACAATCTGATGTTCGAGCGTTTCCTCGATCCAGAACGGGCGGAATATCCGGACATCGACATTGACTTCTCTTATGCCGGCGCCCGTGCCGTGCAGATGTATCTTAAAGAAAAATATGGTATCGATCGTGTGGCGCAAATCGGTACGATCGGCACACTGGCAGCTCGCTCCGCTATTCGGAAAGTCGGTAAGACACTCGGCTTTGACTTGGATACACAAGATGGATTCGCCAAATCGATATCCGAACGTGCGCTGGTCACGTACAGCGATAAGCGGTCGATGCTCGAGCAGGCCTACAATGACGTCAATACGCCAATGGTTAAGGTTTATGCTGATCAGTACCCGGATTGGTGGAAGGCTGCCAGAAAACTCGAGGGGCACATCGATCATGTCGGAACACATGCCGGCGGCATCGTTCTGTCACCAGATAAGATTACGAAGCGTGTCCCATTGCGGCTTGATAAAGATGCACTTGAAACGACAATGTTCGATATGGAATGGATCGAAAAATTGCTGGTCAAATTCGATATCCTGAAAATTGATGCGCTCGATGTCATCAAGCTGACCATGGAATATGCCGGCATCTGGGGCGTAGTAGACATTGACGATATCGATCTCAATGATCCGAAGGTCTATCAAGATGTGTACCAGGCCCTGAACCTAGCTGGCATTTTCCAATGCGAAAGCGATCTGTATCAAGGGATTATCAAGGAGATGAGGCCATCCAGCTTTGATGACATCTCCGTCATCGTGGCGCTTGGCCGGCCAGGCCCTATGGACTTGATTCCGTCCTACATCAATCGCAAATTTGGCCGTGAACGCATTGTCTATCCAGTGCCGGAACTTGAAGAGATCCTGAAGGATACGTTCGGCATTTGGACGTACCAGGAGCAGATCATGAAGGCCTCGATTCGACTCGGAGGATTCACCCGTGGCCAGTCAAACATTCTGCGTAAAGGGATTTCAAAGAAGAAGCACGACATCATGAGCAAATGGATCGATCTTATGATCTACGGTAGCGAATGGTACAAGCAAGACCGTGCTAAGGTCGCAGAGATCGTTGCCAGTTATGCCAATAAAGACGACGTGCCATCCGAAATTATTATCAAGTACGATCCGGAATACATGAAGGTTCCGCACCTGGAAGGCGCCGTAAATCGTGGCTTCTCTGAGGAAGCGCTGCTGAAAATCAAAGCTGACTGGGTAAAGTTTGGCGACTACTGCTTTAACCTAGCGCACAGCGCCTGCTACGCCAAGCTATCGATTCAAACGGCGTGGCTGAAGACTTACTACCCTGTTGAGTTTATGGCCGCTCTAATGACCATTTCTGAGGGCAAGAAGAAGGAGAACATTCCTAAGAACGTCATCTACATGAAGGAATGCGAAGAGATGAAGATCAAGATCCTGCCGCCGGACATCAACCGCTCAAATGCCTCCTGGACACCGGAGCGTAAAGAGAACATTGATTTCGGTGACGACAGCATCGGTTACATCCGGTATGGTCTGGCCAGTATTGCCGGCATCAGCTCGGACACGGTGGAGGAGATCATTAGCAAGCGACCATATGAATCGGTTGAAGCGCTCGTGTTCCTCACAAACGGCGTGAAGGTCAACAAGACCAAGGTCGTTAACCTAATCAAGGTTGGCGCTTTCGATTCCATTAACAAGGGACGCAACCAGCTGCTGCGGACGTTCCTGCAGTCAAAGGGCGACAAGAAGTGGGAAGAAATCTCGGCGCAGACAAACAAGAAGCACATCCTCGATTACGAGCGGGAGCTCCTTGGCACATCAGTTACGATCAAGTCCAGATGGGATCAAATTCCGGAAGGTAAAACGGATGTCCATATGACCGGCGTTGTCTTCAAATACGACGTGCTGACCTCCAAAAAAGGGAACAAGTACGCTGAGATGTGGATTAACACAGCGGAGGATGTCCGCAAGGTTGTTGTGTTCTCAAAGATCATCAATAAGCATGGGGATGCGCTGCGGGAAAACATCAAAGTACAAGTGGTCGGCAAGAAACAGAAGGATGATTTGGTCTGCGACTCACTGACAATCATGACCAGGGACAACGAGAAGTGGGAGGTGGACATCGCCTAATGGAGATGATCGCCAACTATATTGATCTTGTGGCCAAGAACGCCATTGATAAACATGGCTTTACCCGTGCAACGATAACCATATCCGGCTTCGACATGGAGCTCGAGATGTGGGTGCGTGAACATAGCGACGATCGGAATAAGGGAGAAGCCTCTGTTGCTGCCGGTTTCACCAACGTCGAGCATGAAGATGAGTTTGTGCGACGCTGCCTGAATCAAAAGACACCTTTCGAGCTTTTCTTCAGAAAGGGCGGCTTCATATATCGATTTGAGAGCTGCGTGTTGAAACGCCTTATGCCATTGCAGCTGAGAATAAACATGGACAACGGGCCGCTTCCGTTTTCCTTACGTAAATTTTCGTTCAAAAAAATTGTCTTTAACTACAACACTCAAGATGGCAGAACCGGCCTTTCGATGAGACCCTGGAGGTAACATTCATGCAAAACGAGAACATGACCATTCGCCCAGCCCTTGCAGCCAACACCACTAGAATGGAGGAGCAGCTGCAGATCCATGTCTGGAAAGGTGGATGGGAGGGGGAGACCTCTGAGTACCTGTTCGCAGGCTTCCATAAGAAAGTAGAGGAAGTAAAGGACGGCCTTAATTACCTGAATGTGGCACCAGAGGACTCGGCAATCGATATGGTCATCGAAGATATCACGCATGCACAGAACTACCTGATGATGCTCGCCGACAATCTGATCCGCTCGAAGCGGGGGTGACGCACCATGGAGATGACGGAGAAGTACCTGGAAAGCACATTCGTCCGCTGCCGACTCTGGATCACGGACAAGAGCGATAACGTGCAGCAAATCAACGAGGAATTTTGTAAGCTCGTTAGCTTCAAGCGGGATCACAATTTCACTGGTACCAGGTTCAGAGCTATTGTCCGTGTCGAGGAGTGGGTCCACAAGCAAATGCACAGCGGCAAGACCGAGAATTGGAGCAAGCGATTGGCTGTCCTCCTCTTGGATAATGGACTTCAAAAGGAGCTACCATTCAGAATCCTTTCGATGACTTTTTTCTTGGACGGCGATGATATGCAGTACAGTTTCCTCGTCGATCCGCTTCCGGAGTAGCCATGGAGCTCGTTAAAGCATATTGCCGGCTTCATGGAGATCCAGTCGTCTGGCGGGTGCAGCGGCCCTATGGCCACTTGCCTGGTAAAATAACGAGCGTCGCTTTTGACCTTGAGATCCCAATCTCCGCTCGACTATTGTCCACGACATTCGGTGCCGGAGGCACGGAGCTGCAGGACGGATCCTATATGGCTGCATCCTATACGGGACAAGCAGAACTTGCGATCGCATTCCCCAATAACGAAGCCTGCAATCGGTTCTTTATGTACATGACCAGCACTCCTTGCGTAAATATCCACTTCGGCGATGAGCTTCTGCAGAAGGCATACCTTGTCAGCTATCAGGTTCGATTAAACGGGCCGGACGATCCGATGACCGTCGAGGGATCATTCATATTCGAGAGCATGAGACATCTCTCAAATAATGGATGAAAACAAGAGAAATACTGTGATATACTTTTCATAGTGTAATGCATTACACAAAAATAAAACAACGAGGTGAAGACATGTTAGCAATCACAGAAATGATGATTCCCGTTAACCCGTTCTCCAGACCAGGCATCAAGCTGAAGGCGAGAAAAGGACTGGTCATGCACTATACGGCTTCCAGAGGAGCCCCGGCCGTGAACATCGCCAAATACTTCGCAGGCTTGCAGTTCCAACACGAGAATGACAGCGATGATGACACCTATGCGAGTGCTCAATACAGCGTCGATCGGAAGTCTATCTATCGTGTCATTCCAGACTACGAGATGGCCTATCACTGCGGCTCGAAAACGTACACGGCCGAAGCGCTGAATCATCTGGGAAGCTATCCGAACAACAGTACGATCGGGATCGAGATGTGCATCGAAAAAGACGGCAGTATCCACGAGGAAACCTTCCAAAATGCTGCAGATCTGGCTGCTTACTTGATCACGACTTATGCGTTTCCGGAAAGCGAGATCTGGACACACAAAGGCGTTGTCGGCTGGAAAGACTGTCCGCTGCCATGGGTGCAGAAACCGAGTGAATACGAACGGTTCAAGAAAGAAGTCAATGCCCGTCTACATCCGGTAATTGCGCCGAGTGAATACCGCATCGATGTGAAATACAACGGAACGGCGCTGGCAGAGAAAGGTATCTCCCGAGGAACTGATTCGTACACACCGCTTCGTGCGATCGCTGAGCGCAGCCGGACTTCCGTAAACTGGGATCCGAAACTGAACAAAGGAATCTTGAACAGCAAGGTGATGGACAGCTCATTCGTTATCAATGGCGTAGGCTATGCCAAATCCACCGAGGTGGCTGCAGCTCTTGGATTGAACGTCAAATGGGGCGGCAAAGATTCCGCTGTCGGTTTCGATGAAATCGTCCACGAGTGCAATGTCGTCATTGGGGGCAAGACCGTCAAGGGGTTCATCCGGCAAGCCAATAGCAATTCGTATGTGGCCGTCCGTGATGCCGGCGATGCTGCAGGGGCAACGGTCGGTTGGGATCAAGAAACACTCTTGTCCAGCTTGAATGGCACTGCACTTCAAACGACCTTCGTCTACCAGGAAGTCGGGTACGCCCATACGAGAGAGGTTGCAGCAATTCTTGGCCTGAACATCAAATGGGATGGAGCCACAAACACGGTAAAGCTGACGAAGGAGTAAGGCTCAATGGCAATCAGCACAGGCGATGCAATGATTATCGTTCCACCAGGTGGAAAGAAGACCGGCCGGAAAGGGAAGTAGGGGTTCATTGAGGTGAATCTTCATGGACCAAAACAAGTTCAAGAAATACCAGGTCGAGCAACTCGTGGTCATTATTGACCCGCTTTCACCATGCGAGAACCGCCTTGGCATTATCAAGCAAGCCGACAATGCCAAGATGCGGTACATCGTTGAGTTCGATGACGGATACAAGGATGGCTTCTGGTATCACCAGATTAAAGCATACCGCACCAAAGAGGAGCTGGAGGCTTTGATCGATTTGTCTCTGGCCTTGGGCCAACCTGCCAAGTGGCTATTTCATGACTGGCTATTCGAATTGAAATGCCGATTTGGCAACGACGAGAAAGACAACGAGGTGTAGCGGGGGATGAAGAAATTCAACTGGATGTACCTAGCCAAGCGTTTCCGGATCCTGGCGATCATGGGCGCCTTCTATGTTCTGGCCGAGGTTTTGAAGTGGCCAACATTCGCATTTATGTTGGTGATCTTCTTTTTGTTCTCGGATCTATCGGATATGGAAGATGAGATTGAATCAATCAAAGGGGACAAGGATCAATGGAAAGACTTCTTAATCAATCGAAAGCGTTTCTGAGCGTGCTGCAGTCGCAAATGACGGACGAGGACAAGGCGAAGTCACGGAGTATGGCAGAGGAGATGTTCGAGGAGATCAGCAAAATCGTCAACAAGAACAATGCCAACTGGATGACGACGACCAATGCCAGTATTGCCGTCATGCTTACCGTGCTGGAGCTTGCAATGGAGCAAGTCGAGGAACGTAGAAAACAGGAGGATGAAGACAAATGAAGATGACCATCATTGCCCTGGAGGGCCTCGATAAATCCGGCAAGCACACGCAAACGGAGCTGCTGGTCGAACGCTTGAGAGCTGAAGGATACAAAGTCGAGCAAAGCGAGTTCCACCGGTACGATACGCCGACCGGACAATTGATCCAACGCTGGCTCTACACAAGATCCGGCAATATGCCCGAGGGCATGGAACCTTACGACGTGGATCAGAAAACGATTGAGCTAATTATGGCGGCCGACAAACAGGCGCAGCAGAAATGGTTCGAAGAGCTCGACGCCGCAGGAACCGATGTGTTGATTCTGGACCGCTACGTTGGCAGCCAGTACGCATATGGTTTGCCGGCTAACAAAGCAGCTGATCAGAATCTCAAATACGGCGAGATTCACTCCTGGCTTCAAAGCCTGCTGCGGTTTGTCCGGACTCCGGATCTAACGATCCTGATCGATCTGCCGCCGAAGGAAAGCATCAATCGCAAAGGGAAACACGGTGGAAACGATCGGTATGAATCCGATTTTAATCTGCTGACCGACGTGCGCAGCATGTACTACGACCATATCAACACCCTTGTTCGTGGATCCTCAGCCATGGTGATGGGACAGCTGCCGGCTGAAGAGATTCACAAAGACATTTACAAGGAAGCAAAGCGGGTATTGCCTCCAGTTTAATGGGGGCTATACATAGCAGGGGAGGAGACAGCTATGCGGAAAATCGTAGGAGTAGACCTGGACACCACGTTGAATAACCTGGAACAGGTGTGGCTCGCCAAATATAATGAGAAGTACAATGACAGTCTAACAGTGGCCGACATGGCCAACTGGGACGTCACGACCTACGTGAAGCCGGAATGCGGCAAGGACATGTACAAGTTCTTGTGGGAGCCTGGATTGTTCAGAGACCTGGGCATCAAACCGAGCGCAGCTTCCATCATGGCGTGGCTGAACGACCACTACGAAGTGTTCATCGTTACGTCAGCGCATCCGAACGTCGTGGCCGACAAGTGGGCGTGGGTGGAGAAACATCTACCGTTCATCGACAGCTACCACTTCGTCCCGCTCCATCCCAAGGATCTCTTCCGGATGGATTACTTGATCGACGACGGACCGCACAACATTGAAGGATTCAGGGGAAAAGGAATCCTGATGGACATGCCGTATAACCAGTACCTGAAGAACAGGCACATCCGCTGCCGCAACTGGCTGGACGTCTTTCAATATTTCAAAGCCGAACTCAACCGTGACGGCCGAGAAGCATATGGTTTTGTGGCCGCCTCCGAATAGGGGCGGTTTTTCATTTATCCGACACCGATCACATCAGCCAGCTTGAACCAGGAACTATTCATCCGGATCTGCTGCAGCTGCGGATCAAACTTTTCAACGACGCCTTCAATGGATACATCCTCAAATGGGTCGAACAGAATCAGCTTCACCGGTTCACGATTAAACCTCGATGTTCCGATCGCCTGCGTAATAATCTCCCATTCCTGGTCATCGAGAAGGGGCTTTGCCCGGCGGCGGCTTTCGAGCTGATGCTTAGCGAGTGCAGCGCCGAACTCCGGAACAATGAACTTGGACGACCACACACCATTGCCATCTAATTTGCTCATAACAATCACCTCACGGCCATTATACGAGAACATATGTTTGCAATGCAAGTTTAATCTAATTTGAACATTGTCTAAAGTCTTCAACGTATAAATGTTCACCCGTTATTACCTGCAGTTCTGTAACGTCTCTAAGTTCAGTATCAAAGAAGTCTCAGGACCTATATGGACAAGGGTGGTGGAGATGGTTTATACTGGATTCACGTTGAAGATTTTAGACAGTGAATAATTAAGATTTAGGAGGGTGATAGATTGCATGGCGGAAAAACAGAAGAGAGAAAGTAGAGGGTTCATGCTCAAGCAGCGGGCCTTCCTGAAACTGTATCTCATTACATTGATGGAAAAGAAAAAAGCATATGGACTACAGATCCTGGACACGCTGACCGAAACGTTCAAGCCTTTCGGATACCAGCCCACCCACTCGGCCATGTATGAGGCCTTGTATGATCTTGTAGAAGACGGCATTTTACATAGGCAAGAAATCGTACCGCCGCATGACCGGTTCAAAAAACTGGTGTACTATCAGTTCACCGACGATGGCGCCGATCGGGCAGAAATCTATAAGAAGCAGCTGAAAGAGGAAATCGATCGCTGCCAGGGATTACTGCAGCAAGCACTGAAGGATAATTTTGGATAAGAAAAAGAGCGGCGACCCAATAGAGAAGGGTGCCGCTCTTTCTATACAACAATACAAAGCCCTGAAGGGCAGTTACAGTTTGTTGGCGATCATGAATGCGACCTCACGGATGTTCTCCACACGGTCACGTTCTTCCTTTACTACCTGCAGCGCCTGTTCGACGAGCTTCTTAACCTCCGGATCTGAAGTGGCACGATCAATCCGGAAGAGGGCGGTTTCGATTCGAGACATGCTTACCTTTTCTAGTTCCTTCATTTCGTATGCTCCCATTCTGCGGTAATTCCTTGACTCTCGAGATCCGCAATTTTATCGTCACGCAATTTTTCGCTGCCATGGAACGATTCATCCTGATGGCCAGCTGCATTAATCCAGTATACTCTGAACATCGCATCACCTCCAGCATGGAATGCAAAACATATTTCGTACCGTAATATGTTATACGTTATATTTTTTATTTCTTGATAGATTGATATTTTCGATAGGCCAGAGCTGTCGCTTTTTGCAAAGCCGGCACTCCATGTTTCACCAATTGCCTTCCGGCCTCTGCTGCAGCCACACGCCCAAGCGTGACAAGGATTTTGCCCGCAGGATGCATCATTACAACCCCCAAACTATTCTCAAAACATACCAAAACTATTTGTAAAATTAACACGAATCGTTTACTATTAAGACAAAGAAAAAGGAACCTTCTCACTTTGGCCGGTGGTTTAGGTTCCCTTTGGGGGTATTGCTATGCGATTTGATGCTTTTAGTATAGTCGATACCCCTACTATTTGTAAAGTAGGAGGGAAAAGAGTTGCATGAAAATTTCAAAGGATTCAGCATTCCAAGTGGCTTTACGCAGACTCCCAACGAGTTCTACGATCTGATCATGCGGAACGAGCTGAGCCTCATAGAGATCAGGCTGCTATCATTTATGATGCGTTTCACGTTCGGATGGCGAAAGGATGGCTATTGCCTCCAATTTAGCCTCAACGATCTCGTGAAGTACCTGGGCTTCGATAAGAAGCAAGCATCAAATGCCATCAAGCAGTGTACGGAGAAGGGCTACATAGAGCAAAACAACCTTCACGGCCATAATTTCTATCGCCTCGTGATGGATGAGACTACTCAAGTCGAGTGGACATACGATTTTGATTGGAAAAAAGTCGTCAACTGGGGTGAAATTGACAACCCCAGTAGTAAAAAGGACAACAGGGGTAGTAAAAAAGACAACCCCGGTGGTCAAATTGACAACCCCGGTGGTGGAAAAGACAACC
This sequence comes from Paenibacillus rhizovicinus, assembly GCF_010365285.1. Taxonomy (NCBI): domain Bacteria; kingdom Bacillati; phylum Bacillota; class Bacilli; order Caryophanales; family Paenibacillaceae; genus Paenibacillus; species Paenibacillus rhizovicinus. The sequence continues at coordinate 178,633 of NZ_CP048288.1, read as the reverse complement.
CTGGTGGTATAAACGACAACACGGGTAGTGAAAAAGCCACCAATGACGGGGTAAAATTGACAACAGAAGGTAGTCAAAATCACCCCGACGAGGTTGGCAAAAGCACTACACCTGAGAGCCCTTCAGCCCAGGCGGGACAAGGCTCCGACGATGCCCTAAATAAATCTATAAATATATTAGATTTTAAAGATAGTAGAAATAGATCTTTTGAAGAAGAAGATGAAGAGTCCATCTACTCTCAAATGGGTAAGGATTGTTTCATAGAAGAAGTCTCAAGCAAAATCAGACTTCCTCAAGCGTTCACCGACAAAGTGCTGAAAGAGATCGAGTGGGACAAGTACACCCCGGTTGCAGTGCAGCGGGCAGCGGTCAAATTCCGGCAGGGGTTCAAAACCGGAAAGATCGACAAGAACCCATTCGTCTGGTTCAAATCGACGCTCGATAATGAAGAGGTCCTTTACACAAATGAGTTCTACAATATGAGGTGATCCACGAATGGACGAGCGTGACAAGGAGCTCCGACGCAAACGGGATCTAGCAGAGGCCATCGGGGCCAGAAGGCAAGCAGCGGATATGCTCCTTCAGGCCTCGCAGCTGATCTCCAGAGCACACCGCAAATTAAGCTACAACAAGAGCGATGACATTCAATTGCGGCTGACGATGATAAAAATGGAACTGGACGAGAAGATCGAAATCCTTCAGGATCCAGAAAGCGATCCAAATTGAAAGGAAATTGCCCATGCTGCTCCAAGCGGAGAAACTGAAGTTTGTTCCTGAGCTGTTCCAAGAGCGGCCGGATTTAATGGAAGAGGTTCTCAAAATTGATGTATCTGAGGATCACGTTGGCACGAAGACGAACCCAGAAATGGCTCGCTTCTACACCAAGTGCGGATGCACGACCGGAGCCGGCTACTGGGTGGATACCGCTATCGACAGCAAAGAAATCGAGCTTTTCGTTTGTGGTAACTGCGGGACATGGAGCATGTCAGTCACCTATTAGGCGAACTCAAACGCCAGCTGACCCTTGATCACATTCTTCGCTCGTGTCTCGATAACAACGATTCGATGACTCACATCTTCCTCAATGCTTTGAAATACAGCGGCTGGCCGATTGGCATACTTCTCCTGCCAAAGCGCCAGCCGCTGTTCTCTTTCCTGAAGAAACATCGAATTGCCATCCTCAATCCGTTGCAGGTTGTCTCGCCAGAATTTGCCCACACTCATATTGAACGGCGGATTGCTCAAACACACGTCCATCGGAAACTCCCTCGATTGCGCTACAACGATCTTCCATTTCATCTCCTTGGGCAGTTCATCCCAAGGCATCATCATTTCCTCTTCATACTTATAGAGCTCCCGTTTCTTCAAATCCACTGGAGACAAGTACACATCGATGTGTTCGCTGCTCTCTTCAAAAATATTACGAGGTGCCGTAAACTCGCCCATTAAGGAATCGCCGCAGTAGATCCGGGTATCCGTGGTGAACTCGAAGTACCGGCACATGCGCATCTCTTTCTCGTCGAAGTGGATGCCTTTGATTGGATGAGGGGCGTAGAGAAGGGCGGGTTGATACAGGAACGCTTGTATGGAGGCCGTCTTGACCATGGCTGGATTAAGATCCGTACCGATCATGTTTAGGCTGCGTGAAGGTAACAGTTGCGCAGCTGCGCCCAAGCATGGTTCATAGAGCGTTTCATAGAGCTGCGGCTCAGCAATCATATTCATCATGATTGTGATGTTCAGAGGAGTCGGAAAATAATCGGCGACACCGCTGTATCCGTGTGTGGCCAGAAAATCAGAAAAGTAATCCGACGGATACATGAAGAACAAATCCAAATTGAATGACCGGTACAAATGGCCCCAAAGTGATTCGGGCATGGACGGTTTATCAAACCAGGAAATACCAAGCGCATAGCCGATCCAATCCAGTAATACATCGACACGCAGCCCGTACTGGTAGACGTGCTTCATGCAGTTTTCCAGCATCTTTGATACCTCATGTCTCCCAGACGGATACATGCTCATCGACACGTCCGGCCAGTCGATGTCTTCAGGCAGCCGGCCAAGTGCGTTCACTCGGAGCCACTCGTACCACCGGCCATTAATCAGCGTTTCGGTCATTAAGGCAATGCCACGCATCCAGCCGAACCGATGAGAGTCTTCAACCGACTTAGGCGGCTGAACAAAAATAGGGGACCGCATAATCTCAGCGGCCCTTGCATGCCTTCGGCACATCTCATCCAGACCGATTTTATCAATAAACTGATCGCTGAAGCTCACTGCCGGATCCGGCTTCTTTGCTTTCGTTTTCACTGGCATCGCTTTTCTTCCTCTCCAAATATGCAAGTGCAGCGTCAAGTCCACGTTTGTCGGCCGGTCGCTCCCACCACTGCATAAGGACCTCGCTGGTGTCCAGATCGTAGATTAGAACGATATGGTGATAGTGTCTGAGAATCAGCCACTGGTGATGAATAATAGGAGCCTGGCCGATCGCCGCTCGCCACTTTTGTTTAAGCGGGGATGCCTTCTGGAATGCTCGGTCCAGGCACGTCTGAATCTGCTTCATGATGATCCTCCTCAAGCTCTGCAGCCTCATCGTCGATATCGTCGTCTTCGTAAATCCGATATTCGTTTTCGTCTTCTACGTCGTCGTCCGGCTCGCTCATGATCGTGTCATACACATCGTCTTTGGTTCGGATGATCAAGCGACCTTCGTTCTCTGGTTTCCACCAGCTGCCACCAATATGTGCCAGTATTTCAGCCGTGTCCTTGATGTTGTCGGACTCAATTAGACACTGGCAATCGAAAACGGAAGGCATGAGGGTGATAAAGTTCTCCGAGCCGTCGCCGTACCTGGATGGATCCTGAAAGGCATGACTATCAAAAAACTGACGAGCTTCCCGGTGATCCTTCATTGGCTTCATAGCCTCGAAGATCGCTTCGATGATTGGCTTGTTTTTCTTATTGATGTGATTTATGCGCATGCCAAGAGCCTTGGGCTTTTCTTTGTAATGGCGGAAGCCAAGCTCAACAGCGAGACGGTCCATCTCTCTGGTAATTGCCTTGTCAATGCCAGGGCCGGATACGCCGATACTGATATTGGTTCGAATACTATAGAGCGTGTAGTAATCCCCGCCGGCAGCCAAACAGCGATCGGCAGCAGCACGGAACTTGGCTGCGATTTCCTCCGGATCTTGGAAGTCACGCAGCTCATCGTTCAGATGAAGCATGGGGGAGGAGCTCCCATTCCATCGGTGGCAATGTCCACGCTTCTCCAGCTCTGGGATACACATCCGGATTTTGCCGTTCAGCCCAGGGACGATGATGCTTTCACCGCCTGCCTGATAGATGCGGCCGAACTCCCGGTCTTTCATATGCACAGAGTGACTGTTGCCACTTGCTTTGAAATGCAGGATCAAACCCTGCAACGATTCCTGAATGACTTCTTCTGTTAGCTCAATGGTGTAATCGAAGTCGAACAGATCTGGCATTCGAAGCACCTCATTTCATTTATATAGCTGGTCCATAGAGTGCCGAGACACCGTATGGGGAGTCCGGATCCGGAGCATACCATCTGACCTGAGTTCCGGAGTTATGCCCTTCGGCGCCGCAATTCCAACAGTACATGTCGTATGTGACTGGAACCCAGCCGACACCTACATCCACACTTTCAGACTGGTCATCACATTTTTCGCCGCAAAGAGGGCACTCGTCGCCCTCTTTGTAATTACCGACCATATTGTGGATGATTAGATATTTGTAGACGAGATTCATTTCACTCTCCGAATGCCGGGCTGCTGCTCTTGCTGCTGCAGATCCTGTTCCAGCTCATGCCGTATATTAAGCACCGTAGAGAGCTTGCGCTTGAGACGCTCGATCTCATTGATGTGCCGGATGTTTTCTTCCGTAAGCCCGTGCGTCTTGGCTTGCTCCTCCCGCAGCCACTGCTCCAGAGTTGCAATTTCTTCCCGAAGCTTCTCGATCAGCTGGAGGTCCTCGGCATTGGATGTTTTCGCCTCAAGTTCTCCGGTCAAATGCTCGTTGTCAGCGATCAGCTTATCGTTCAACGCCTCAAGCGTTTGAACTGTCTGATTGAGTTGACCGAACATATTCCGGATAAAATCCTGTGCTGCGTCCAGGTCTGCATAGTTCTCGTTGGGAACCACGGAGATGACAGGATCGTGGACCTCATCGGCTGTGTCGTCCTCTGGAATGGTGAAGTCATCCATGCTAGACACATCTTCCAGCATGATCTGGATAGGGAGCATGTTAATTTTGGTCTTGCCGGTGCGAAGCAGACTAAGCTGCGACGCACACGCCTTGACCGATCGACCGAGCTCCCGGCCGATCATGTCGAAGCAAACGTCCGGCTTATAGCGGACAGAAAGCTTCTTATAATTGAGGAGAAGATAAAGTAGATCCTCGTCCAACCAAATCTGATTGGCATTTGTGGCTTGATAATTTTTGGTACCCAGGCGATGTTTTCCCATGGTGCTTATCTCCCTTCAAGTTCTTTAATCAATCGCTCCTCTTGCTTCAGGATGTCTTTGGCCATCTTCAGCATTCGCTTGCGGAGCTCCAAGTGGCGAGGATCTTTCAGGTCGTTTGAGTATCCAAAGGCGACCGTCATATTTTGGAAAGCCAGGTATAGGCGTGGATCGTCAGCATGATGTGCTCTTGCTACATCAATCGGGTTTGCGTAGTTGCCGATTCCAAAATTGGAAATCTCCTTATTTCGGGCACCGAACTTATCGATACCGTTCATACCAAGCTTAATTGACTCTACGAATTCGACAGGATGCTTCTCGATCTGATCAAAGGCGTCGTTTAGAATCGTAATGGTCGTCATGTATCCCATTTGGTTTACCTCCACTCAAAAGTTGGCAGTTCAGCATGATGCTTGGATCTTGCACGGTTTGTTTGCTCATTGCGTATCACGTCGGTGAAAAAGTATAATTACGAAAAAGGCAAAGGGGTGCGTTATGGTTACAAAAGAGAATTTGGAATCCTATTTTCACATGTGGAATGGAAAGCACAAGCGGCTGACCCGCCAGTTCGAAGCAGACCTTCCGCAGTTCGGATCCCAAAAAGAAGCAGCTGCCTTCTTTACGGAGCTGTTCGGCAACGAGCTCGAGCTCACGGACATTTACGATGTGGATGGCCAGGATTTGTGGAACTACCGGCTCGTCATTGATCGTCATACGTGGGAGGCAGGTCAGAAGGAACTCAATGAAAAAGGATACACGTCAGGCGCCGACTTCATGATGGCCACGCAGGAGATCCAGATCTTCGACGATGGCAGCCTTCACATTGTGTATTGATCTACTGAGCGCAGTAGGTAAGGTCTGCCGAGATGAGGGGGTCTTTGTCACCCCAACGCTTGAGGATATCCCGTTCATAAACATAATCGCCTTTCAAGGCTTCGTTCATGTCCAAGATAATCACGTCCTGGCCTGTCCATTTATCAAACTGCCAATCGAAATCCTCTGCGAATGCATATAGCTTCTGCTTTACCTTGCCGCCACGGATTGGCCGCTGCAGGAAGAAATCAGCTTGCGTGTTGAAACGTTTGCGCTGCGGGTTCTTACGCTCATCCCAGAACGCCTTGTAGTCCGCAGGGTAGAGGGATCCTTTTGGAAAGACATATGCAAATTCGTCCATAGTCTGACCGGTCTTTGTCTTGATATTGCGGAGCTTGACCAGCAACTCATACATTTCTTGGGCGGTGGCCGGGAAAGCAAGCTGGTATAGGTCCGAAGGGAATTCGGTTTCGTTGTATAGGACAACGAGGGTGTCGTTCGATCGCATAACGATTCTCCTATCTATCGATGTAATCAGAATCCAGAAAATTAAGATCGAGGAATGGATCGCCGCTGCCGTCACGTTCAATTGTCGTCTCAACGGTGAAGAGGTTCATCTCATCAGCCGCCTCGTACAAGCGCAAGGGCCGGTCCAGATCGGTCGGATCGAGATCCGAAAGTGCAATCAAGAGATCCCGGTACGTCTTGATATGGAAGGGCTCTTCAGGCATTTCCACTATGCCGCCCCGACGAATCATTCGGAAGGCTGCGATCTTAGAGAAATCACTGATTGCCTTATCAGTATATGTGAGGCGCCACTTGCCATCGGCCATTTCCTCCATGTAAACAAATCCACGCTCGCTGGATCTAACCAGATTGGCCTTGCTGATCTCCATTTCAAGATCCGGAGTTCCGTCGTTATGCGTGATGATCATGCCTCGCATCATTTCGCTTCTTCCTTCCTAGAGCGTTTTGTATTCCCTTGTCTGCTCGTCATAATATTGAATCTCTGTGGTGCCCCACAGCGGCTGCGACCAGTCCAGCGGACAAAAGCAGTTGTCATCGTCGGACTTGCCGTATAAATAAACATTGCGGTCGTCATCGAGGAGCCTAAATTTATGCTGCCCTTCGGCATAGCTCTTAGCTTCATCGACACAGATGCATTTGAATCTCTTTCCGGTCTTATCCCACTGCTTTTCATCCGGCTCCGTATGGATGTTGTCCTTCGTGATCGTGAATCCCATCAGCTTGCAACCTCCTCGTCTTCGCCTCCAAGAAGATGGAGCACAGTGTCCACAAATTTCTGAACGGTCATTTCACCGATATCCTCGTCCTCCGGAAGAGAAACGTCTACATCGAAGAAATCTTCAATCTCACTCAGCATGTCGTCAAATTCGCTGCGGCCGCCATAAACGTACATGATGTTGTCGGTCTTAACGTCTAATGCGGTAATCGGGTCCAAACAGCCCTGGGTGATAATCGTCAAAATCCTGTTGCGCTTACTACTCATAAAAGCCACCTCACAGTTTTCGTTTTTGGGTAAAGATTGCTCGGCCGTCTTGCTGCAGCTCCGTCAAATGATGGCCGATCAGCTTCTCCGGAATGGGCAGCGGGCCATTATGACATGCATTACAGCAGGAGAACTTGATATCCAAGTAGCTACTCTTCCATTCAGGCCTATCGGTAAACGGTCGGGTGAGCATTTCAAATTTCAGGCGATAGGGCACCAAGTAGGTACTGTAGACCACTTGCTTGCAGTAGTCGCACATGAAAGGGAGGAACCCCTCAAACAGATCCCCTTGATTGAATACAGGGCGATCCTGACGATAGAAGACCATCCTCTCGTGATCGACGACCTCATAAATGAAGCCGTGCAAGGATTCACGGAACTCGTAGCGATCGCCGGCGTCCAGATGGGCCGCCCGACGGCGCATTGCACGACCGTCGGTACGAACCTTATGGAAATCATTCAGGCATACATATCCCATTGGACACCTAGTTAACCTTCCGAGAGTCGATCGGACCGTGATTCTCCTCGAGATACTGCAGTCCGAGCTGCTGCTGGCTCATGATCTTGAGCAGTGTCTCTTCATTGGAAAGGAACTCTCCCAATTTCGCTCGATCATTGAGCTTAGCGGCGATCCCGACATTGATAAATTCGGGCAGCGTGGTAATATCTTTGATTACCGTGTCCACCAACCCTTCGTTATCAATGTGGCCCATGTAAACGACTTTTCCTTCGTGGATCAGATAGTAATCAGATCCGATCGTTTTCACGTCGCATGGCACGTAAATGAGGCTCAGCACTTCATTGCTCATTGGCACGTCTGACATTTCATCAATGCCGGTGATGCTATCGTAGATGGCGGCTGCCTCTTGGTTCCCCGCAATCATCATATCAACCATCATTCCTACAAGTGGATCCATGTTTATTACGCTCCTTCACTTTGGTCATTAACCAGGTGGGTGAGATTATGCTCAACGAGGGCAGCATTCAGCTCATCTTTGTCTTCATAGAATTCTTTGAGATTATCCTCGACCCAATCCCGGATATCAGCGCCGCCGCTGACGATAAAGCCCTTGACAATCTCGAGCTCGCAGGTGCCGTTCGGTATTTCGCTTACGTCGGTGGTGAGGAGCTCCAGATCACCGCCTTCGTTCTTACCGCCCCAGGCATTCAGGATTACGAGCTCACGGTCCAATTCCAGATTATCGATGGCATTGTCGATAGAATTACTGATCGCATCTGTCAGCCAATATTGAACGATTTCGACAGTTGAAACGATTTGTTCCTCGGTCAGCTTAATAGACCGCTCGCTGCAATACTCCAGGATTTGCGAGCGAACAAAGGTACCAGTCAGATCCTGAAGAGCAGGGGAAAAGGAGAGAGGACGCCAGTGCCGGCCATCAATAATGCCGAATTCGTTGTGATCCCGAGTGTCCACGTCATGTGGTGCAATCAGCATCGTGGCGCCAGCACTCCACTTTTTGTGGTACTCACCAAACGTTCTGATCATCGCTGTGTCATTCATTCGAATCGCCTCCGGATTCTGTCCATTTATACGCATAGCTATTGAAGACTTTGATCTTGGCAAGCGCATACCGCTCAACGTTTCCGTAATAGAGATCGCCCATCGTATCGATCCATGCCATCCAGTCGGCGACTTCGCCGCAGGCCGGATGCCAGTATTTCTTCTCCTCAATTAGGGGCAGATCGCCACTAATAATGTATTTCACATAGCTGTCGATCAGCCAACGGGTCTTGTCTGTGGAGCAGCCGTGGCCTTCGAACTTCAGAATGATGCTTTTCAGATGACGGGCAATGAAATCGTAATGAAGGAAGGCGAACTCCACCTTGTGCTTGAGTTTACGGTTCAGGTCCGCCGGCACGATAGAGGGGAGGGCATGGCGCATCAAAGCATCAGCTTTGTCTCGAACGGCCATCGTAAGCAGCAGAGAAAATTTCTCCGGATTGTTTAGGTCCAGGTAATGATATTCCTGCGTAACGCTGCGGATCCAGTCCGCATTCTTTGCGTCCGACTCGGCTTCAAAGGCGCCGAAGAGCCCGTTGATCACGTTTCCGATTTCTTTTTTTTCTTTATCCATGGTCGTTCCTTTCTGGTTTCGGGTTTAGTTGTAGCGGCGGATCGGAAAGACGGTGCATTTGCGTTTTGAGATCATGGCCGCACGCACTCCACATAATAGGATTCTGCAGCGAGTAGGGGATATAATCGTAATACTGTAGGTATCCGCAAACCTTGCAGCACAGCCATTGTCGCCGCCATCCGGGGAACGGGGGCTCAGGCCATTGTTCAGTTCGAATCAAGTATGCGATCGTGAGATCCACTAGAAGCTCCGCAAGTGCTTGCGCTTGTAATACTTGGCCCAAATATAAAGAGCAGCAATGATAATGGTGGTGACGTATTGCATTACAGCGAATCCTCCTTATGTATATTGAAATGGAATACAGGTTCGATAATGCAAAACCCCGAAAAATTTTTTTTGAAAATTTCGCCCCTATATAGGGATTTATTCGTCCTTGAATACCATCGACTTGTAATGATCGAACTGGCCAAGGCGCCGCAATTCGTTGACGTGTTGGCGGATCGAATGCTCAGTGCGTCCCATATCCAAAGCTAAAGTTTTAACCTGGCCACGGATATAATGCTTGCACAGATACGCATTTTCCTTAGTGGTATATGGCTTGCCTTGATTCGGATGGTAATCCGGATGGTAAAGCATTCGGTTGTAGCGATCATACCGAACACCATCCCCTTGCATTACAGCGGCCACATGTGGCATAATGAAAGAACTCATTTCATAAGTTAACGCTTTACCGCACTACTGCACAAAAGATGTATTTTGTACATATGTCCATGTATGGAAAAATAAGGTATTTAATGCCGTTAATTATTTCGATTTGGATTCGGTTCCCACTCCAGTCCTGTTTGAACGCCTGACTTAAATGAAATGGTGGCTAAAGCGACTTCAGCCTCTGTCATTTCACGGTCCAATAGCTGCTGGATCATGCCCAAGACAAGGGCCAGATCTTGCTCCACTTTGTTCATTACGCCACAACTTCTTCAGGCTGGTCGGAGGCAAGCATTTTTCGCTCGACTTTCCGTTGCTGATGCTCTTGTTCGGCCTGGGCATAGATTTTCTGGATCGTTTTCGTGCCCACGCCGTGCGTGTTCTGAATCGCAGATGACCAAACTTCATTGGCAGCATCGGCTCCCACCTTGATACCATCAAGGAAAGATTTCTGCAGCTCTTTCTGAGCAGCTCCAGATTTCAGCCCTGCAAGGTACCCTTCATGTCTCGCCGCTTCCAATTTCTTTTGCATTCCCATCTTGATAAGCTCCTCGCAGTTAATTTGCCGGCTTGTGCTCGACGGTTTTCGTTTTGACTTCTTTTACATCGTCCAAGCGATGCAGAGTCTCCTGGATCTGGCGCTCCAGCCAGGCTGCGTTATAAGAATGATGAGTGACCTCAACTGTGATCGTTGTTTTGATCATGAAATCTTCTCCTTGTAGACTGTTCGGCCTTCATGCTCGCCAAGGATCTCAATGCTCTGCAGCTGCGCAGGTGTGTAATCCTTGATTTGATTCGTCGGCTCGACGTAATATTCGTTAGAGCTCTCGTCTTGAATAGCCGCACCGTCCTTGCCGTAATCTTCCTGAATGATCAGGGATCCCTCCGGGATCCCTGTCACCTTCGACACGGCCAGCCGACATTTTTCACCGGTCAGCATAACTTGTCCGTCGTGCATTTCTTGCAGAGATCAACAGTCCTGCCTGATGTTCCACGCACCCGTGGCAGATCCACTTGCGTGAGTGTGTCGTGCCAGGTCTTACATTCATCGCATTGTTGCTTTCCGAGGAACTCCATGACGTCAGATTCATCCTCCGGACCTGGATCGATCGAGAACTCGTCATCCTTCATCTTGGTTACTTCTACGACCTTGTTTTCCCAAACGAATACTGCCCGGCGAAGATTGTTGTCGTTGATGATCTTGACCATTTCATCGACTCGCTTGTCGTATCCGGCTTCGTCTTTGAAATTGAAATTGGATGAATAAAAGCTGGTCATTGTATTTCCTCCTAAGATAAAAAGTTTTCCATGACGGACTCGCTGGTGTACCAATAGCTATCATGCATTAGTATCTGGTCTGGGATCGAGAATTTTGGATCCTGGTAAAGGACCTGTACGTCATTGCGCACGATTAGCAGGTTGATAGCCTTCAAGTTACCTTCATGTACCAAATACCAGATCGTATTTGTTTCAGCGACGTATATTTTCATTTGCACCGGAACGGAAGCCCCGGTGCGCAGAATTGTAACCTTCATGACGCTACCCCCTAATTGTAGTCAACGATTTTGGGTTCGCTATTCATCCAGGCCCTCTCGTAATCGGTTGTGGTTGGCGGCTCGATCTGTTCGGCATGAGGCGCCAGATCGGACCAATGCATTTCATTGATTGCCCAATTGATAAGAACGTCATCAGACTCCTTCATGGCCAGTTCCACTGCATCCGGGACGTAATCCACTTCGCAATCATCGTTTTCTCCCTTATGAGTGGCTACGACTTCAATAGGAAATTGCCAAAGCGATCCGTCCGGCATCCGGACTTGCATGTATTTACTGTCCATCGGATTGGCCTTCTTCGGACTCGGACTCGGCCGCCGGAACGTCCTGATAATCCCGAATGGTCACGTCCATGTACCGGACCACGAAGCAGTCCCTTCGATTTGCCTTCCAACTCTGGATGCTGGTGATCTGTGCCGATGGAAATCTGCTTTTGATCAGCTGTTCGAGCAACTGGCGATTATTATCGTTGTCGATAAGCTGCGGATCCCGGCCGTCGTCGTCCATGTAGATTTCGAAGCCGGCATCTTTCAGCTCCTGCAGCCTGTTGCGATGATCCTGCTCATCGCTTACTGGCGTCTTGGTGAAGCTCCGTCGTTCCATCGAGCTGAGCATGAAGCCGAACTTCACCTTATAGCCGTATTGAGTGAAGGAGTCCTCAGAGACGTAACAGAATCCATGGTTGTTCCACCAGTCTCGAACGGTATCATGCAGCACCCCCAGCTGCTCGTCCAGGCCGTCTATTGGCTTACTGGAGCCAAGCTGCTCCCGGAGGCGGTGAATCTCGCCGTTCGCCCGGCGGATATCCTTATAGCGCTTTTCCTGTTCTGCTTTCAAGGTACCAGCATACTCCAACGGCTCGCCGAGTTCAGAGACATAAGATTCAATCAGACTCATCAGCGTGTTGCGCATTTCGTATGTGAGCTTGCCCTCTTTGAGCAATTGATGAAGATGGCCGACAGAGCCGTAAATATCCTTCAGGCTTTTATTTGCCAGCGCCTCCTGGTCGGCCGTCATGGTCACGATCTGCAAATCCTGCTCGGTGCGCTGAGGAATACTGAGCGTGTATGGCTCATATGGTTTTTTCTCTTCAGTCATGGTGGCCTCCAATGTTAGATGATGATTTCTACTTCGTTACCGTCCTTGTCCCACTCTTTGAAGCAGTGGAAACTAGTCTGAAGCCGAGGAGCTCCGTTCGATGACGTGCCTTTCAAATAAATAGTCATGTCTAGTGCGACCGCTCGAGCGTCCATGTAACGTGGAACTTTATTAATGGCCTCTGCAATTCGATTTAGATCGCATGTTTCATGCACCATCAGACGCAAGCTGCCGAGGAACAGCTCTGAAATGGTCGGCGGAAGGTCAGACTTAAATAACCAATAGAAACCCTTTCCCCTCAGATCCGGGGATAGCTTCTGGCTAATGACTCGATACTCGTTACGAGGATCGTCATCAGCGCACGGCATACGGTATTTGATCGATTGAGAGATACTCTTCATGTCATTGACCATGGGCGATTGCCTCCAGTTCTTTGGTTATGCTGCCGTATCGCTGCTCAGCCGCCCGACGGACACGTTCCGGCTGCTTCTCGTCCTCCATCAATGAACGGTTATGCATCTGCCTCTCGGTTAACGCCTCAACTGTCAGGCGACGCTCTGCCCATTCAGGCAATGTATCAATTGCCTGTTCAACGATGCTCATATGGAATTGAATCCACTCGTGGCGGTCGGAGCCTTCTTTCTCCTGCTCCAGCTTGTGGAGCGACTGCACTGCATTACCATGGACAACCATGAAATCATGGACATCAAGGCAGCCAGTGAGCATCAACCGAAGATCATACTTCTTTTTGATCGCCTGCAACAGGTCCTTCTTCTCCTGGTATCTCGACAAGAATGTTCACCTCCCTCCAGTAATCCAATAGGAACTGGCGCTGGATCTCGTCCAGCTCCTTGAAATGCGTTACAAACCATTCGACCTGATTCATGGACATCTTCTCGGCACCTTCAATACGCAAATGAGAGAAGACCTCCTTGTCAGGGCCCCTGCTGCCCATTGTAACGAACCCCATGCGTTTGACGAACTCATACATGGATTCTTCCAGCGAACGCCTAGAACGCAGCCCTAGCTTCGCTGCGACGGCATATAGCCGGTATACATTGGCATCAGCTTCATGGCATCCATACTCGCAAGGGATAAACTCCCCGTTCGGACAGAGAGTACCATTTAATCCGGTATTTGTATTCTTAAACCTTGAATGCAAGTTTATATCCATCAAACGTAACCTCCGTGTCCAATAAATACCTGAATTGCTTCAGCATCCATCCAAAAGTTTGGACCTGCAGCTCATTCATTTGTGCCTTACACACTGCGGTTAGATAGCCGCAATTGTCCTCATCATGCACACGAACCCATCCGGATTCCACTAGAAACTCACGAGCGTGGATATAGGGATCTTTCGGACCGAGGCCGGCTTTGCGCATCTGCCCCCAGGGAGTCCCCTCTTCTATCCGCTCCGTGAACTCGGCGATCTCCTTGTCGAGTTTCAAGTGGGCGGCAAGCATGCGGGACTTTACATCATGGCCGCCAAATCCGCAGGAGTACCAATCGCCTGCCGGGGAGATCCATCCGTATTCGCTTGAGAATACGCCAGGTAGGTCCGGCTCCAAGTCATTGATGTAGCCGCTGAGCGAAAGTTCAGTCAGTCTTACTGCAGACATCATCAAGAGCCTCCTGTCCGGTTTCGGCGGTAAATTTCTTGATATACTCCACTTCTAGCCGGTGCTTCTCTTTTGGCCCGCACGTTAAGCATAGCCCCTCATATTTGCCAATGCTTGAATGCAGGTTTTCTACCGGAACGTCTTCTGCCCCGCAGCCCTTGCATGTATCGTAGGTGGCTTTCTCAGTCGAGTAACTGACCCTGATGTTTCGAGTACCGTAGTAACACTTCTCGCAATTGCTGCATTCAATCAAGCCGAGGTCTTCGTCGCCTGGCGACGTTTCCTGACTTTCTGTGTCCTCATGGCCACAAAATGGGCATACGAGATTGTCGGTATATTCGTGATCAATATCGCTCATTATGCGTCCTCCCCAATAGCATCATCAATGGTGTCCCAGTCAATATCTGCACTGGTGAGTGGATTATGGTCCAGCTTACGATAGCGAACCATGGCCATTACCGCTGCTCGCTGCAGCTCGTTTAATGAGTGCCCATAGCCTGGTCGGATCGTTCCTGTGTTGAACTCGTCCCGCAACATCACCCAGCCGATGCTATCAAGGAAATCTTTCGGCAATCCTTGTTCATACCGGAACCTCATCATATCGTCGGTGAAATCCTTGCCCATCGATTTTTCGTAGGCAATATAAAGCTCTTCGATGTCGGATCGCTCCCTGACAATCTTCTCCGCCTTGATCTGGTGGCCCGCAAAGCCGCAGCTATACCAGACGCCTTCTGGGCTAACCCAGGCAAATGGGCTGTAAAACTCGCCGTTCGCATCGGGCTGTCCGTGAAACTTAAATTCTTCATTTCGTGTAGGAATGTTCCAGTTCTCGACGACTCGATCGTAATCTTCCTTCGAAACGTATTCGTCAGAGACTTTGACGAATTCCTTGGCCTTTTCCGTGTTGACCGTCCGTTCACGTTGAATGTCATCCAGATAAGGATGCGTATAGACAATCTCCTCGTCGCCCCATTTGCGTCCAGATGCAAGCCACTGCCGATCATAAACGATTCTCTGGTACTCGCTCATTGTCTCTGGCGTGACACCGGCGGCCTTCCATTCCTTTAGTTTTTCGTGCCAGAACATCGTCATCTTGTGCAATGCTTCGGCGTGTCCACGCACCGGCCCGCCAAGCACCTCGAAAGCGAAGCGTTCATCCGTCAGAAGATACGTGCCCCAACCGAGTGGATGTGGTGGCAGCTTTGTCTCTAGGGAAAATCCGACACGCTCCCTTGCCCAAACCACGCTACTGCGACTGCCGTCGGTGAGCGGAGCGTTGATGTGATTATAAAGACCGTTTCCGCCCATAAATGAGTCGATATACCAAATGGGCGCCACATCCATATGACGTTCCAATTCGAATCGATCGATCTTTGCCTGCTTCTTTTTGATCATGAGCCCGATTGGACGAATGAGCTTGCCGTCCTCGACAACCTCACCCTCATTGACGCCGACAATAATCTTGCGGCCTTCCAGGATCTCGATGGCAAGTGGGTATTTCTTTTCTTCCGGGCAGCCCTCCATGATGCTGTAGAGAAGCTCGAGCACCTTGTCCATGTCTCGGCCATCATCCCAGAATTGTGTGCGGGCCAGCTCGCAAATAAAATCCATATGTACTTGAAACGTTAATGATTCCATGACTTCCCTCCTTAGTAGTATCGATAAATGAAATAGCCGCCTTCCTTGTGTTCGGCATTGTCATACGGGTCCAAATAATGCCCATACCCATTTGTCATTGCCAGCGTTTCGGCGAACTCGATTAGGCCACAAGATTTGCCGATAGCATCTAATAGCTGCACGTCGTTAAAATCATAGCCGGTTTGATTTTTAACTCCTGTCGTATGTGGAATGTTTTTGACCTGATCCATCGTGAGCCCGGTCATCGTGTGAAGAAAAGCATAAGTAAACGAGAGACCTGAGATATTGCTATCCAAGTACCGGGCGAGGCGATACTTGCGTTCCTCTGGCAGCAGGACCAAAAAGCCCATCTCGCATACACCGTCCACGATACTCGACTCAAAGTATGAGCGGCGGAAACAATCAAAGCCATGATCATAACCAATTTCGTCGATATCACAAACCAAATGGGCCGCCAGGGCCTCCGACCGCAAGCTTGTGATTGGGTAGGCCTGAGCCAGTTCCATAGGTTTCCTGACCTTTCCATAGGTTATTTTTGGCCAAAGAAAACCCCTTTTCAATTGAAGGGGTGATAAATAATGTTGGCAGTAGCCGGACTCGAACCGACAACCATTTCACATACAGCTACTCCATGCTCATTCGCATCTTTCACAGCAGCTACTTCCTCCCTATGAGGAGCTCTATCCAATTGAGCTATACCGCCATGTTGTACTCCATTCAACACACGAGTGCAGGACAATCACTTCGTCACTGGCCAATAAGCCCCGCATACTTGTCCGATGCGGCTTCTAGCAATATCAGACATGACTCGGGTATTTCGTAACCGCTTGGTAGCCTGCGCAGAGAATACAATCGTCGCCACCATGTCACGGTTCATGCGAACGAAGGATCCTGGCTTGTGCATTACGCTTCCCCTGCAGCCCCTTGAGCTGTTCGCTACCGCCGGCCAAAGCGACTTGGGATCATAGAAGCAGGGTACTGACGGTCTTTCTCGTGTGCTGAATGGAGGATCCAATCTCACCAGCTTAGTTCATGCGTGTTTTATAAGGTGTTGCAAGAGTATTCCCCGCTGGGCAAGTGACTCAAGCTCACTGACACATCATCTCGGCGTATTAAGGGTGTTGATTGGACCACCATGCCACTTCGTCGATACTATGCACGATTTCAGGTCGTGTTGGCTGCTCTACTACGCCGGGCCAGGCGCCCGAGCATTTCGTTTTTACCTACTCTCGATCGTTGCAGCTCCGGCTTTTCTCTAAACGTACCGGGTTGAGCCCCGTGGGCCACGCTGACAGACCTCATGCCACCACTATCTGTCTGGGGGATCCCTATTATTGGCCCTTCCTGCGACTTAGCCGCTTTGATGACCCTCACCCACCGCTTGGCCATCATGGGGGAGCCACTCCTACTCCCCTTCTCTCGAGGTTTACAGCTTATCCTATGCTGGCGCTTGTGGCGACTTCCAGTCATTCACGAGGGGACTGGCAAAACCCCACAGGCCGAAGCCTGCATGCGCTAATTACGCATTGCGCCTCACTGCGTATCGTTTTGAGGACCATCAGCCAACATGGAGTCGGAATCGATGCATCTTCGGTTCTTCACCTACTGTACTTTCGGCAAGCTTGCCTACTTGTACCTCGACACCGTGCTCGCCAGCATATATCCAGGGCTTGCCACGATAAAACCCATCCCATTCTTCGATTTTTGCAAGGGGAACATAACGGGAAGAAAACTAACCCCCGAAAGGCTCACAATGCCGTCATGTCTCAAGATCCGCACGGCGCAGGACCGGTACAGAGGATCGGACGATTGCGAGTCCTTTCGGGAGACAGGATCAACTAGGATCCTGTCGCCTTCTTCTCTTTAATGATGTTCGCACTCGGCGCATAAAAGTCGCTAAGTTTACTTTTGCCGCCACGAGGCACTTCAACGAGCGCTCGGCGATAAACGTAGTTGCGATCCTGGAATTTAACTCTGCTGCCAGGCATTTTTCGAACAAGCCCGTCTTTCATTTTATCGAGAGGCAGCATGGCATGTCCGTCGGCTTTTCTCTCGATAAAACCCAGGAACTTTCCGGTCTTTGTCGTCGTAGATCCACCCGATTGGCTGGACCAGGTTACGATTGTCCCGATCTCCATGGCTATTGTTCCATCTCCTTTTTGACGATCCCGGCCCGGAATTCTTCGTATGCCGGATGGTTCTGATTTTTCAGCCACCGTACATAGGCGACATTATCGGATCCGTAAATTCCAGAACGATCTTTCAGGGGGACCTCCTTCTCAAACTGACGCCAGAGACCGGTATGTTCGGCCGGAAATTCTGAGGCAAATGCGTTTGTGATGAAGATGGATTGGTTGACTTGATTCTGGTCCATAGGAGATCCCCCTTAATTTTTAGGCGATGAGCTTGCTGGCTTCCGGCTTCTTGAACGAATCGGAAGGAATTGCGAGCTCATTGCGTGTTTCGGTCACGATCAGATCGAACTCCATTTGACCGGCGCCCGGCGGCTCAAGTGCAGCCGTAAGCACGCCATTTTCCACCAGGTAGCCTACGCCATTAATGACGTATTCGCCGTCGTCGAGCGTTACATCGCTGCCCGTTGGCTTGGTTGTCAGCGTCATCAGATCGATCATATTACCGTTTTTATCTGGATACCATGTATTGATTTTGATTTGTCTCATCGGTCTCACCTCGTCTTGAGTTTTGAAACCGTGTAATGCGTTACGCATGTAAATATAGCACACTACACGGCATAAATCAAAGCTATTTTGAGAAATTATTACAAGAATCGACTACTACGCTTGTTCACCGTAGCTGGCGACCATTGCGGCGAAAGCGTCGCCTTCCGTCTCAATCGGATTGAAGTTTTCAATGGCTGGCGTTGTCGGTGCGCCGGCTACCCGAATCGGCAGAACCAGATCCACGTTTTCCTGACGGCCGTTGTACGTGCGCAGGATCATCGGCGCATCGGCTGCGTTCAGCCCAAGCGAGAGCTCGACGTCGCCCGCATGCGCAAGCATATCCGTGAAGTATTTGACGTTGCAAGAGAGAACGAGATCGTCGCCCTCGCCACGAGTCAACTGCACGTCTTCCTTGAGTTGATTACCTTCTGCGGTCGTGGCGGTCAGCACACGCATACGGCGCTGCACCGGATTGATGATCATATGCGCCAAGCAGCCCTGTTCATCTTGAAACAGCGAGCAGCGATCGAAGATCTCTTTGAGCTCCTTGGACCCGATCGTCATATTGATTTGCGTCGTCGGCGGAATCAGCGAGTCAACTTGCGGATACACTTCCGCATAGACGCTCGAATAGATCTTCGTGTTACCGAGGGTATACATGATCGAGCTGTCGTTGAACTCGATCAGCGTCGTTGGATTGCCTTTGAGGCTCTTCTTTACCTCGGAGACCGTCTCAGCCGGAACGGCGAGTCGTGCATCTTCTGCCGCTACATCCAGATCGTAATGCTGCGCTGCCAAACGGTGACGGTCGCAAGCAACCGTGCGGAAGGATTTGCCCTTGAGCTCGTGCATGACACTGGTCAGCACTTTGTCTGTTTCCTTTTTGGAAACCGCATAATCCGTGCGTTTGTACATCATCAGCAGCACGTCGGTTGGGATCTCGAACGAGCGTGTGCCTCTGACAGGATGGAGCTGTGGATACAGATCGAGATGAAGGCCAGTCATATTGACCTCGGCCCCTTTGGATTTGATCTTCACGCCCAGGCCGTCGAACGTAAGAACCGTATTCACCCCGGTCAGCTTCGCTAGCAGATCCATGAATTTCTTTCCAGGGAACAACATGCCGCCTGCCTCTCCTTCGAGAGCGGCTACGCCTTTCTCAAGCGGCAGGAAGGTTTGCGTCGTGATGCTGCCATTAGAGCCACGCAGCTCGAGGCGATCCTGATTGATATAAAAATAGAGCATAGTGAGCGACGGAATGGAAGCCTTCGTGGAGATCGATCCGCCGACACGGCCGACAGCTTCCTTGAGGGCGCTTGTCTTGATTGTGGCAGTCAGTTTCTGAGTCGAAGTAAAGGCAGTCGCCGCTGCTGCCGCTTCTAGCTGAGCCGCCCGTTGTTGTTCTTCTGTAAGGGTTTCGGTTGTCATCGGACAAAACCTCCGTTAATTTTTCATATAGAATTCCGCCGATAGGCGGTAATGGTTTTGGTAGTCACCGATCGATTAATGTTAGGTCAAGTTCCTGGTCCCGTTGTATGCCGGCCGACCACCGCCGACTTTCCAGGTATTCACCTTGCCGACGTTTGACTCTTCTTTTGCCCAGTCTGCTATTTTTTTCGGCACAATGACAGGGGATGGCCCCCGATGTCGCTTTTTGGGTTGTTGTTGTTGTTCATCCGACACTTCAATCACCCCCTCTCATGCACCGTCTTTCAAGTCATCCAGATAGCAGAGATAACACTTTTCAACCGGGCCGGGCTCAATTTCATATTCGCACCGCCGGCACTTCGGGCATATGACAGCATACACCCGAATCCGGCCAGTAAACAGAATAGGAACTTTGTTGAAGTAAGTCTGGACCAGCTCCATTAGAACGAAAAGGCGATTTGACCCTCGATAACACGATCCTTCTTGCGCAACCCCTTGTTGTACTTCGAGGCATCTTGGATCGAGAGCATCATGTCTTCCATGTGCTTGAGGTAATCGTCCAGAGCTTCTGCGGAGATCTTGCCGGCAGCGAAGTCGGCTTGCTTGGATGCGATCATGCCTTGTGCAATGCGGCGCACTTCTTCAAGACCGAGCGGATTCATGACGGTCTCATCATAAGACTCGTAACCGAAATTCATCACGCTCTGCATGCTTTGATCACGAGCCTCATTGATTCGCTTCCAGCGATCTTCAATAGAGTCCACTCCGTCCAGCGTTCCTTCACGCATCAGGCGCTTGGCCAGCGCATTGATGCCGTCACCGGTCTCGGCCATTGCACGGAGGCCTTCCTCGGAGAACTTACCCTGCAGCGCCAATGCGGCATCGATCTTCTTGGCGATATGGTTCAGCACGTCGGCTTGCATCGTTTCCTGATACACCAGCGTGTAAACCTCGACATCCTTCGTTTGCTTAATACGCCACGAACGGCGGCAAGACTGCATGTAGTTGTAAGTCGAGTAGTCCATCTGGTAGTACACGATCGTCGGGAAATCGAGCAAGTCGAGCCCGACCGAAACAAGACGAGGGTTGGTGATCAGAACGTCCCAGCCGTTCTTGTCCATCATTTGGCGCAGCCATTTCTCACGGTCCTCCTGCTTAGGCATCGTCAGGCCATCGTAGTCCTTGCCACTAGAGCGCAGGATGCCGACATTGTAGCCTTCTGCCTTGAGCTTGTTGTACAGGTAGAGATCGACCGGATTGACGCCGGTGAAGCGGCAGTACACCATGGTTTTGCGTTCCCGGCGGATCTGCGCATCAATCATGTTCGTGAGCGCATTGTACTTCGTCGGGATCAAGTCATCAGAGCTGAAATTGATCGGCGTGGCCAAAGTCCGCTGCCGGCCCTGGTCATCGTAATAGGTGATCGGACTTTGGTTAAACGGCATATCTGCATACTGATAGATCCGGTTCACGTAAGTCGATACATGCTTCATGCCGCCTTGCGCCACATTGCTTCGCATCTGGGATCCGACTTGTTCCTCGAGATCCCGGTAAGCAGCCAAATGGTCCGGATGCATCTCAACAAAGATCGGCTCTTCTCGATACCTCGGCAGCGCCTGCGCCAAGTCCGACAGCTCGAGGAATGCACAGTTCGAGATCAGGAATCGAGAGAATACCTGCGGCGAAACGCCGGGCTTTTCGGAGCGGCCACTCTTCTTGCGGGTTTGTGATGCTGTATTTGCCAGCGATGCGCCTTCCCAGTCATCCACCATGCGGAATTTGTGCTCGAACACGCCATAACGCTCGATGAACCCGTTAATGTCGTTGTACGTGATCCCTTCACGCTTCAGCCGGCGGGAATCCAAACGGGCAATCAGGTAGAACAGGTCAGAGGCTTGTCCGCCAAGCAGCGTACCCGTCAGCAGAATCTGCTTCGTCGTGTGATTGACGAGCTGGCCAAACGCATTCGCACGGTCAGTGTCGCCGGATTTGTACTCATGTACCTCATCAGCGATCAGGTACTTGAAGAAGCCACGGCGGAGTCGGTTGTTGATGAACCAAGCAGGGGACACTTTTCGATTCAGGGATTTATCCTTGAGTGGCATCGGCTGCCACAGGTTATATCCGCAGGCATGCATTTGTTTTCCCGGCGTCTTGATCCGGTGAGAAGGCATGTATTTTGTCGCAACGAGATTCGTGCAATAGGCATTCGCCACTTTGCGGTCATAAACCATCTTGCCGCTGGAATTGCGGGTCTTGTAAAAGTTTACGTCCGACATCTTCTCGTTGCGTCCCTTGCCTACTTTTAGAGGCTGGCCGCAATCCGGGCAATAGAAGCCGGTATCGCCGCTCATCACGTACTCACGCAAATGGCCATCGGCGTAGAATTCACTTTTGTGCAGCGCCAGTCTGGCCTTTTTGCCCTCTTCACGAGACTGCTTTGCATCGCCTTTGCGCTCACGCCAGTTTTCCACCGGAACGATCGGATAATCCGCTTTGGCAACATCGGAGCTCATAACATAATACTCGATTGTCTCGGGCTTATACGGTGCATGCTGGAGCGGAATGATGTCACGATAGCTTTTGATCTCGATTACTTTGGCGCCAGGGATGCGGTCTTGAATTTCCCGCATCCACTTCGATACCATGATGGTCGGCACGAAAACGATGGTCCGGAATGGATCCGGATTTCGTTTCGCTTGATCAATCGCTTCCGTGATGTATGGCAGCACTTCGCCCATAACCGTTTTACCAGTACCCATTTCACAAACGAGGAACACATAGCGGTCGTCAATCAGCGTCTTCGCTGCACCCATCACCGTATCGGCCTGCGGCGGAAAGAGCCCAGTGATGCCCCGCTGATTCGCATGCAGGTTGACATCATAGAAAGCCTCACTGTGGCGGTCCCGCATTGGATCAAAGCGCAGTGCCGTGTTCTCTTGGATACGAGAACCAAGGGCGCCGGCAAAATGAGTCAGGTAATCATCAAGACCGTTGCAATCCTTCAAGATGCCTTCGTCTTCGCTGCGGCCATCGCTCATCAGGTTGGATCCGGATGGATCGAAGTAGATCTCCTGCGCCAGAATGCCTTGTGTAATGATCTCTTCGAGCTGTCGCTCTGTAATGGACAGCAAGCCGGCCTCCAGCGCATGCTCACGTCCGTAGCAGCGAACTTCAAGCGGCGAATAAAAATGATCGGCGATCAACGTATCGACGATATATTCCTGCCAATCTTCAAGCATTGGCGTATTGTACCGGTCATTGAGCACCTGATAGATCGTCTTCTTGAAATCACCATCCCAGGCCAGGATGAGTTCCTCGGGCGCACGACGTGGAGACTCTCCATTTTGGAGCCGCTGCTCTTCTTCAGCCTGCCAATCCTGGCGATCCTTTACGTTCGGACGAGCGTTCTTGGCGACAAACATCATCTGCAGCAAGTCGTCCACCTTGCTGTCATGTACATGGAAGAAGTTCTTCTCATGGATGTATATATTCGTGATTTCGTTTTTGTGCAGAGACTCCTTTTCATTGCCTTCAGCCCGCACGATACGACCGGTACGCACCTCTTGCATATTGGCAGCCAGTGACTTGACACGAATATCCGTGCTCATAACATTGGCGAGATAAACGTTCCGTACATTGCGGCGCATGTCCAGTACCAGCAGATCGCAAAATGCCTGCTCGTGGAAACCACGGCCAAAGATTTCGAGCTTGTATAATTCAGTGGATCGCAAAGTACCCATTGTTCATCCTCCTAAAGTAATCGATGAAATTCTCCGTGACGATCGAGGTACTTGATGCCGATATTGAAGAACTCTCGCTCTTTGATGCGCACATCGGTGCCATCTTCGCTTTCTTCTTCCTCGGTCGTTTCCTTCGACATTTTGATGACACTGCCCTTAACCAGATGCTGGTCGGGCCCGGTTCCGATATGACCGTTCAAAAGTCCACTCGCAAGCAGCAAGGAAACATGCCCCTTATGCAACTGCGTAGGCGGCTGTGGCGCCTCATTGTTCAGCACCGATCCGTATGTCTCTACATACTTCGAGATAAGCGGAGACTTGCCCAGGGCGCCCAGGACCTCGTCACCAGTGATAGGGCCTACCCTGAAGTTTTCGATCCACTCCGGTTTACTCATCGGCACCTGGTACATTGGTGTTTGTTGAAAACTGATCTCTGGGATTTCTTTATACGGTGTCAGCCGGTACTGCATAAGCACCCGTGCCGCATCCTGATCACGATTCGCTTGCCGCCGCTTCTTGGCGAAGATAATACATTTCCGCTGTTCGGCATACTCTTCATCTTCCAGACGGAAAATTTTCACGTCCTCGTAGCTGCTCGCCAACTTAAAGCAAATTTGGCCATCGATAAATTCCTTCGGCGTCACGAACACAAGGATCCCGCCGGGCATCAAATACTTACTGACGAAGTTCAAGACGAACCGGTCCCACCGATACTGCTCCGTGCGTTTTTCTTGTTCAAATAGAGCACGACGGAAGGCGATCTCTCGATCTTCTATTGCTTTCTTGAGCTGCCTGTCAGCTTCTTCTTTCCGTTTTTGGATCTCTTCTTCGGTTTGGCCTTCATCACCGAAGTCGATCATTTCCATCTGCTGTGCCATAGCCTCGATGCGAGCCCGCTCTTCAGCCTCAAAGTTCGGAACCTTAAACGGATCAAAATCACGGAAAAGCTCATCTGTGAAGCGATCGTCAACGATCGGGTTGGCCAATACCATGGAGAACACTTCATTCGTGATCTTCGATTGGCTCTTGTAGTCCGACCGGCATACCTTGTCGAAGCCGTTGCTCTGCGCCAAGCGTGCCTGGTATGTATTCTCCTCGATCCCATAGCGGTGAGGCTGAGCTGCTTTCTTGGTCATTTCAAGAAGCGGCTCACCGTCATGACATTTGATGTCGAGCGCTGTGATCGGCTGATTTTCCGGGAAACCCAGGTGTGTACCGATACACCTTGAAGTAATCTTGGATAATGGATCATTCATGTATCGCATTACGACTCATCCTCCGTATCGTCCATGTAATTTCGAATCGATCTTAAAATAGCTTCTTCTCCGATGTCTGCGCTGCCGATAAGCCGATGAAAAAGGCGTTCTGCCTCTGCGACGCCGACCCCTATTTCACGACGAATGAGAGCGATAGCGTCCGCTTCAAGAGCAGCTGAAATATCCCCACCGCCAAGCACATTCACACGGCGGACCGGCCGCCCGTTAATATCTCGCTCAGGCGTGATTGAAACCGATTGGACCTCCCCAATCTCTTGGCCACCCAAAAACATGCGGATTGGTCGTCGCTGCGCCGAGTAAAGATCGATATCGACCTCTGGCGCATCAACATGTTGAATCACCGTTTTAAGATCATCAATGACTTCATTAATCAGCACTACGGGAACTCCCGCCTGGAAGTAGCCGATCGTGCTCTTCATTTCCTTGCTGTGCCATACTTTGACGTCTTTGTAACGGGATTCCGTCCCGTGCGCTTTTTCGACCTCATACCGCTCCGAGAGCATAACTGCAAATGGGATAGGCGTATCGAGTGTGTAAACTCCTGGCGTATCCAAGCGGAATCGCAGAACAACCCGGTAAACGACATCGGCAACCTTGAATCGTTTGTTCATGATCTTGAAATTCTTCGGTTGACGTTCTTCCTCGAACCACCTCGATGAGGTCATATTTTTGAATGTCGATTCCATGATGTTAAATACATCGATGGGCGACTGATTATATAAATAAGCTGTAATCAGTTCCATGGTGGAAAAGTACACCTCCGATTAATTTCTAAGCTATTATACCACATATATACATAAAGAAAAGGCACTACACTTAAATTTGTGTAATGCCTTTCAATATAGATCGTTATTCCTTTAATTTACTCAAGATATATTGACGAACGTCTCTTGCGGATTTAAATCCGTCCGGCTGCAGCTGCAGGTCATACATGGCGATACCGAGCAGCGTCTCGATCAAGACGGACTGCGTAATCGCCTCGCCGCCCTCGAGCTGATTCTCTTCCGAGAAGTCCCCGAGCCATTTGACAATATCCTTGTTATAATAGCGCACGTTGCGCTGAAGCGGCTTGACGCCGTAACGCTCCGGATCCACATCGTCCCGGTACACTTTCTTTGCTTCGGCGGGAAGATCATCATACATTCTTTCGCCTTTCGGTACAACCTGCTGCTGCCGTCTTGGCGCCGGTGTTGTTTGGGCGGCCGGTGTCGCCTCAGAAGCTGCTGCGACCTGGGAATGATTAATAGCGGGCGCTGAAGATGGTTCATTGCTTGACGATTGCTTTTTACCTCCGAGGAAACCTCCACCCGAAGGCAATGCGGTGTTGTTTGTCGGGCTGCCCACCAGTCCCTTGGCAAGCTCCCTGATATCCTTAGACATGTGAGCCCTCCTTAACTATGTATGCCTTGATTATAGGCGATACAGAATTAAGTATCAACATATTTCATACCGTTATTACGTTTTTTATGCTGTTATGGGCTGATTGCTCGTGAGAAAGTTCTGTATTGTCGTGAGTTCGTCCACGGACAGTTCATGCAGCTGTTGGAATGGACGTGTCCTCCGGATGCACTCTTGGTGCAGTTGAACTAAGTTCACCTGACGAGCAGCCAGATCCATCAAGATGCCATTGATTTCGTTCTCAAGGCGCACACGCTGTTGCTGTGTAGCTTCTGTGTAGCCAACCTTAATCATCTCTTCCTGGCTGCAGGATCCACTGTGGTACCCCAGATTATCCAGTGCCCGGCCAACCGCTGATTCCTCCGAGTTCTCGACCCAGGCATTCTTATCCGCTTTGGGTCCACCCGCAAGGGATAAAGAGTGGCCAACGCTATCCGCCCTGGTCATGATAGCGATCGTCGTCGCCACGATGCCGGCATTGTCATGCGTCGCACTCTTGGCCAGATCGGAGATCGCTGCAACCACTTCAGGTGTCAGGCTCATCTCCGTCTTCTCTTTCCAGACCATCGCCACATGCATAACGAAATTGTTTGCATAGCCGATACCGGAGATCGTCATTGGATGAATGATTGAATTCGGATAGTCCTTGCGTAGGCGAACCTTGCGCTGCTTGACTGTCTCGTAATTAGCCAGATCGAACCCACCATTGCCCGCATTCCCTTTATTGTTGTTCCCGTAACTCATCCGAGGAGTCCTCCCTGATCTTCTCCGCTTTGAACGCTCGTAAGAAGGCATCGTGATCTTCTTCAGTAGCGGAAGCACCGCTTAATTGAAGCTGAATCATTGCTGGCAGCCACTCGGACGGCTTAGCACCTCGATCCACGGCCGGTCCAGAAAAGCCGGCTACATGGATCGAGAAGTCATGAATATACGAGCCGGACACCGTTTCGCATTTCCATACGCCATCGAGCTCATATCCGTCGTATCTGAGAAATTCTTTACAACGAATGGGAGTGAGAACGACCCGCTCTCCATAGGGAGAGAAGTCTTCTTCATTGAACTGTTTGATATCATGGAGGACACCGCTCAAGAAGTCACCTATCTTATGCGGATCCATTTTGAATCGCATTTCCGTAATGCGCTTCGTACTCATGATTGTATCAAATTCCTGCTTGGTGATCTCTTTTGCAGGCAGGAACCAGAATAATCGATTAAAATAGCGGCCATCCCGAACGAAAGCGTGAAATTGAATATGTTTCTTCAACCATTCTATCATGTAATGCACCTCATGACACCAGATGTTTTTTTTGAATCGCATAATGATTGACTTGCGCTTGCAGAGCTTCATACGAAACGTTGAACAGCTCCGAAGCCTGGCGAAGATACGTGTCCTGCTCGACCGGCACCATGACGGCGCTCAAAATTTCGATCACCTTCTGCATCCGCATGTTCTGCAAATAGGCAATCTCAGAATGATGGTACATGATCCCCTCTTGAGTCTCATTGAACACTTTCTGAATCAGCCATTGCTTATAGGTGCGCTTGTTCCGGTCGATGTATTTAAGCATTCCTTCGGCATCCATGCCGTCAAGATACGCCTTGCATAAATCAAAGGGATCTAGCTTATTGTCGAGCGGCACGATCATTGGAATCAGTCCATGCTGCTCAATAATTTTACAGTCCCGTTCTGCGGCGTCCAGGCCGGCCTTGTCGCCGTCCCGCATGGTGATCACATATTTGGCCCCGGAGCGCTTGATCAACTCCATCTGGGCGTCTGTGAGCGCTACACCCATCGTACTAACCGCATGACGTGCGCCGCACTTATGTAACATGATCGCATCGGTCCATCCCTCAACGACAATGGCGGTCCGCCAGTCCTTGATATACGTCTTGGCCAAGTGGATCCCATATAGGTGATTTCGCTTATCGAATTCCGGATACGGATGGTTTTGGAAATAAGGATCTTCCTTCTTAATAGGGAAACGATCCTGATATTTCGGAATCTCCCTCTCCCCTCTCGACTTCCGTTCTTGGTTGATTCGATTGAGCTCTTCATCTGGCAGCAACACCCGGCCAGTGAAGCTCACGAGATCTCCGTAATAATCATGAAGCGAAAATACAATTCGGTCCCTGGTATTGGTGAAGTCGGTATCCTTGTCATCGCCGAATCCCAGACCCCATGATAATATGTCATGCAGGTTGAGACCTCGATGATACAAGTAATTGTAGGCAACCTTGTGATTCATGAGGCTTTCCGTAAACCGATCAGCAGCCTGCTTACAATGGTCCACCCATGCCTGCCGCAGCGTTGCTTTCTTTTGATCCTCCGGCGTAAGGGCCGGCAGCGGCTGATGCAAGAAAGTGGCCAGCCACTCTATCGCTTCGCCGAGATTGCAATTCAAGACACCTTTCAGGAATCCAAAAACATCACAAGATTGAACGCTACTATGATGCTTAGATCCGGCGCCACATGCCCAGCATCCGAACGTATTCAGATCCGGACGAATTTGCATACTCGGATCCGTATCGTTGTGAAATGGGCAAATCGCTACGAATGCATTCCCGTTTTGCTGGATCTGCACGAATTGCGAAACTACATCCAGGATCGTGGCCTTGTCTTTGAGCATTTGCTTAAATTCGTCGGGATATTTTCTCCCCACACCCGTCACCTCCGTTTGTTTATTTCATGATGAATGGGAGCGATAGCGACTACAAATTTCAACAAGCTTAATGCACTTCGGAACATCGAACATGCCGATGTGCGCTTCCTGCGGCGTGAGATCCATAACCTTCTGCATCCAACGATATGCCGCAGTGCGGTGCATGCTCTTGCTTTTCCAGATCGGATCAAAGGCTGCATGAGCCTGATTCCGATACCGTCTAAGCTCTGCATTCGCCATCGTCCCTAATGGCGCCTTGCTTCTCCCGTGAGTCCCGACGTAGGCATCGCATGGCCGACAAACGTAAACATTGCCGCCATAATCCCGCCCGTAGAACTCCTTGTGCGTCATAAAAACTGCGGGGCTGCCGCAATACGGGCATTCCATGCATACACCAGCCTTTTATAGACAAAATAAAAAGGAGAAGCGACAAGCGCCTCTCCTACTTTTCTGCACCAAGTACATATTTCACGAGGTTAGAAAGCTCAGTGGTGACTTGCTTCCGGAACTCGTTCCGGCTCAGAGCCATCGATTGGTTGGGCTGATCAACGAAACGGTCGATCGTATTCACCATCACCTGGTACATCATTTTGACTCGGTTTTGATCGATTTTATCTTGTTCCTGCTTGTTTTGCTTCTGCATGTTCGTGATCATTGCCACATGACCTTTGACTTCCTCTTCCAGCTTTGTGATCTTACCCATAAGCTGATTGCGCTCTTCAACCAATCCAAGAATCAAATTCTTGTCTGTCACGGTCGAGAGCTGATCCATAAGATCCTTGAGATAGATCATGTTTTGCTGAATCGTCTCATTGACGACAGCTAAGATATCACGGTCAGTCTTTTGCAGCACGACTTCTGCAGAAGGAATCGAATTAGATCGAGCAAGGAAGTCTTGAATTTTTTGATCCAAGGAAAACTCCGGGATGCCGACACTTGGCGCAGGCGCTGCCACAGGATCAAGATCTATCGGCAGTTCGGGCTGACGAGCTTCTTCTTCACGCAATGCGGGTGCCGGCTGCGGTGTTAACGGTGAAGCGTCCTGTTCCGTTGTTGCGCTCTCATCGTCTGTCTTGAACCTGGACGAGATATCCGTAACGGATGAGCCTGTGCCTGCTCGGCGCTGTTCAAGCCACTTTCTTCCTGCAGATCCGATCTCGGATGAGCCTTCTTCTTTTGGAACGCTTACGGGGATCGATGGGCCACTGCTTTCATCCGTTAACACATAAATTTTACGATTGTAGCGACCTCGCCGTTCTGTTGCCCGAATTAGTCCATCCTTAACAAGAGCCTTGAGATGATGATCCATTGTAGGTGGTTCTACTTGAAACTCATGCGCAAGATCTGTGGACGAGATTTCGGACTGCTGGTTGGGTGAATTTTTAATTAAGTTGGCGATATGATCGAATAATTCCTGGCGATCAACCTTTCTTGTTCTTGCAGTGGCGGCCATGCGAATCCTCCTTTAATCTATAAGGAAACTCTCTAGTTTATAATATAAGACAGTTATTGCCTGATGTAATACATTATAAACTAGAAAGAGAGAAAAAGCTAATGTATTCTTTAGTTTCTCTGCGGAATCTCCATTTTCCTTACGATTTCTTCTGGAAGTTCGTCCAAGAAGCGAGAAGGTTCAACCAGTTCCATACCGCCACGGAAGTTTGTCCGCTGGGTGGTGTGTGTCAAATACAACTCTTCTTCAGCTCGTGTAATGCCGACATAAGCCAGCCGACGCTCTTCTTCGATGTCCTCTTGATCCTTGCTGCGCCAGGATGGGAACACCTTTTCATTGACGCCGACAATGAACACAACTGGGAACTCCAAGCCTTTACTGGAGTGCATCGTCATGAGTTTGACCGAATTATCCGCAGCTGGATTATCGAAATCCATGAGCAAGGAAGTTTCAAGAAGGAATTCGCTCAGTTCTTTATCTGGATGTTCTTGTTTGTAACGCTCAACAAGACGCAAGAACTCTTGGATGTTCTCAACTTTCTCTTGAGCTTCCGGCGTCGCCTTGTTTTCCCACATACGGACGTAGCCGGTTTGATCCAGCACGTACTGGCAGAACCTCAAGACGTCCATGTCCAAGAACTTCTGGAAGTGTTCTATCAGATCCACGAACTCAGTGATTTTAGTTCCCGTTCGCTTATTGATCTTGTCGATGTCCCGGACCATTTTCATGGCTCG
This sequence comes from Paenibacillus rhizovicinus, assembly GCF_010365285.1. NCBI lineage: Bacteria > Bacillati > Bacillota > Bacilli > Caryophanales > Paenibacillaceae > Paenibacillus > Paenibacillus rhizovicinus. The sequence goes on along the minus strand of NZ_CP048288.1, from coordinate 147,740 downwards.
ATGCAAGCTGACTTTATGAGACAGCGCAAAAGCCTGAAGGTGATCTTGTGAGGTGTCTCCTATGCCTCGTGCCGGCTTGTTCATGATCCGCCCGATCGCTGCATCGTCTTTCGGATTGTTGATCACTCGAAGGTACGAGACAATGTCCTTGATCTCCTCTCGCTGGAAGAAGCCCAGCCCTCCGACGACCTTATGCGGGATCATGTTGTGCAGAAATAACTGCTCAAACGGCGCCGACTGGTTGTTCGTCCGATAGAGAATCGCAAAGTCGCTCCACTTTCGCTTTCCTTCCTTAACAGCCTTCTGGATCAGCCAGGACACGAATGCGGCTTCCTTGTGTTCATTCTCCAGCGTCACGTCGTTGATCGGCTGCCCGCCCTGTTTGTTGGCGATTAGCGTCATTTCCTTCTGACGTGTGTTGTTCTTGATTACGCCGTTGCCGGCCGCCACGATGGTCGCATTGGATCTGTAATTGATCGTGAGTTGAACCGTATTACACGGAAAGTAAACAGCCTCAAAGTTCATGATGTGAGCAATGTCGCTGCCACGGAATCGGTAGATGGACTGTTTATCGTCCCCGACGACGAAAATGTTATTCTGTGGCCATGCCAGCATCTGCAGCAGCCGGAACTGCGCATGGTTGACGTCCTGGTACTCGTCGCTCATCACATACTGGAACTTGTTCTGAGCCCAGTTTCGGACCTCTTCGAAATTCTCCAGCAGCATGACCGTGTTCATAATGAGATCATCGAAGTCCATAGCATTGGCCTCTTTGAGCATCATCTGATAATCCCGGTACACGATGGCCATCATTTCATCTTGGGTCGTGTAAACTCGATGGACCATTGCCGTCTCCACGTCGGCCAGGTTGTTCTTGCAGTCGCCAATGAACTCTGCTGCTTGCTTCGGATGATACTTATCTTCGACGCTGTGCATCTGGTACACCTTGTAGATCAGCCTGTGGGAGTCATCCTGGTCGTAAATCGAGTATTTGGGGTCATAACCCAGATGATGGCCAAAGCGGCGTAGGATACGAACACAGAGGCTGTGGAACGTGCCTGCCCAGATATCGCTAACTGCATCTGGACCGCATGCCTTGATAATCCGCTCCTTCATCTCCCCTGCTGCCTTATTCGTAAACGTCGCAACAAACATGTTTTTAGCCTGAATGTTATGGCGGCCAATCATGTTGGCAATCCGATACGTCAAGGTCTTGGTTTTTCCGGATCCGGCGCCCGCAATAACGAGAACTGGCCCATAAATGATTTCCGCCGCACGCCGCTGCTGCGGATTGAGCTCCATAAGCATCTGTTCGATGGACACCTGTGGCAGCTGATTAGCTGGGATTGACATGACTATCTCCTCCTTCTAGTTGAATGAATCCGACAGGATCGGGAATTGAGCCAATTTGGAGGCGAGGGTTGGATAATGCTCCAAGTAATAATCACGGCGAGCTGCGAGCTGTTCACGCATCACCGGCCGTGCATTGCCGTGCTTCTCCAGCTCCTCAATTTCGTTCTCATACTCAATAAGACGAGCCTCAATCGTGAGCTGATTGGATTCCGAAAAACTGAGATTGTGGAACTCTTGAAAATACATGCGGAGTTGGCGAGCGCTAGAATTTACATCTCTCCGAAGATCTGTCGATTCAGAATCTTCAGCGAGCTTTTGCTCTGATTCACGCATCTTAATGATTCGGTACCTAATGTTATTGGAGCAACGGTTAAAGTCGTGCTCGTCTCCGCCGGTCTTTTGGATGAATGGATAGAATAAATCCAAGAACTGATCCAGCAGCTTCTGGAACTGTTCGGACGTTTCGAGTTGACATACTTTGCTTCTGAAATAGCGCATTACGCACTCTCCTTCATGGCTTCTTGATCGAGCTCATCTTGCAGGATCTTGGCAAACACTGGTGCAATCTCCCTGCAAAACGCCTCGCAGGCGACGTCACCAGTCGTCTCCGGACTGCCGTCACCGTGAATACGCCATTCCCAATCGAATACATCGTTGATAGATTCACGATCCAGCGACATGTAAAAGCGATCTTGAGAACAAGTGCTTCCAAGTTCACGCTCAATAATGCATATCGAATCCCAGACATCTTTGGCTTGTTCCTGCGAGATCTCGCCGCTAGAAAGTTTCACCCAATCATACCGCTTATACCGGAGGCCCGTTTCACGGCGCATACGGATGATTTCCTTTTTCCAAACGGTCAGCGATTTCTTCACATCGACTGTGGCTGCCTTACTATGATCATGCAGCTTGTCGTACAAATAGCCTTTTGGGTGATCGCCGGACTTGCCGCAGATCCGGATCAGGAACTTCTTGAAGTTGTCGCCGAAGGAGCGCCATCCGTATGTATAATTGCCGTAGTCGGATTGGATGTTCAGGTCGCCCATTTCATTGATCATGATATTTGCCCAGGTAAATTCCCCTGGCCATGTAATGTGATACGTTTCCGATACTGATTTGCTATGTTTGTACTCGGCCATGCCGCATCCCGCCTCTCAAATATTTTTCAACTAAATCCATGTTTGCTTCTTTTCTTCGCTCTTCATTGGTAAGGCGCCGCTGAAAAGCCAAGGCATCCCCATATAGATCTGTGACCACTTCCAACTTGTCAGATAACATGTTGATTTTATCAGTAATATCCTGAAGCATGGTTCGGAGCTTGGAGGGATCCTCGTAAATAAGGTGCTTGAGATCCCGGCGGTGCTGTTCAGTGCGATCGAGATACATCGCTTATTCACCTCCGTCTTGCATATCAGGGTGTCCTCACGCATTTAACGGCTTCCGACTTTCCCTGATCCAATCCAGGGCGCTTCCCACCGGCCACCGAAGCTGTGCTCTCATCGAACCCTCTACAAAGGTCAGGGCGCTCCATATTGATATGCAAGACGGAAGGAACAAACAATCTGCCCCTTCCTTCCATGCTGGTTAAGTCGGATCCGGCTCATCTGCGGCTGCCTTAAATTGTGCTTTAAGAGCTGCCGCATTCTGGTCCACGATCGCATTCTCCTGAATGACATTGATACCCGCTTGCATGCGGATATAATTTTTCTCGGAGTTTACGTACTTCTCAACGGTCGCATCAAAAACCGCTTGCGCCTTAGCTGCGTTCATGACAATCACCTCCCCTCATGATTCCCAGCCCACGTTACGGTCGTATTCTTCGGGCGTAATCAGCTCAAACATTTCCACCGGCTTCTTAGCGATACCGGCCACTTTTTCTGCGAAGTTCTGGTGCATCTCCGTATAGCGGTCTGCAGGAGGCACCTCGGGCAGATCCATTTTCAGCTGCGAATACAGCGGCACCAGCTCCCCTGTGTCGAGGTCGTGCGCCATCTCAGCTTCCGCTTTGATTCGGAAGCAAAATCGTACTTCAGATGTCGTCATGGCTACCTCCGCTTGGCTGCCGAAATCAGGGTTGGATGGGCAAACTTGAGCTGTTCGTACAGATCATTGAATGCCTGCCGGATATCCCACTGCGCCTCTTCACTCGTACGCAGGTTGATCAGATGGTACATCTCCCAGAGGTTGCAGTCGGCCAGAATCTGGCGCCGATGCGCATTCAGGACGACGTATTCTCTAATGCCTGGGCTAAGTGTTCCGAAAAACTCTTCGGCTTTTGCTGCGAGCTCGACAAGTTTGTGTTCGAGTCCGGCCTCTTTGATCCTCGGCGGGATAGTGATTCCGCTGTGAACATTTGGTGGGGCAAAAGTGAAGGCTGTTTTGCGATTATGGCGAAGCAGCTGATGCCAGTTGGCCTCCGAAATGAGCATGGAGAACTGGTAGTGAATCTGCTTGAAGCTCTCAGGCGGAGCGTCATATTTACCCATCTCCCAGATGAGCTCGAGAACGATTTCTTTAAGCTCCTCCGTGGAGTATGTGCCGGCACGAGCACGAGCCTCATTGATCGTAAGTCCTTGAGCTCGTACTATTTCATGCGTAACAATTTCCCGAAGTGCGTGACCTTCCAATGGGAAGTCGTAAAGCGCCACCGGTTGCAGCGCCTTGCCTTTGACAAACGTTTCCGGGAAGCGAGCCTTCATGCGCTTTTTGCTTTTCGCCTGGTATTCAGACGGATCGGCATGTTTCAGCAGTGTCGGCAGCACCTTCGTGATTTCACGTTTTAGCTTGTTGGTCATGTCATGCACTTCAGCATAATCAGACGCATACAAGTTGCTGAGTCCATCCCGCCATGACCGGCCGTTTGCCGTCATACCCAGTTGCGTGAACATCGCCAGCGGCAGCGCATAGCGGGCATCCTCGAATGACAGCTTCATGGCAGTGGCATTGATACGAGCGATCTCCGAGTCGGCCGACGGATAAAACTTGCCTTCCGTGAGATGCTTATAAACGCCATCAATCAGCTCTTCGAATACGTCGAAGCACTCATTCATGAAGCCCTCGTAGGCGATCCAGGCGGGGTTCTCGTGCATGTCACGAGTCGGTCCGCTGTGATTAATCCACCGCTCGAACGGATTGAACCAGGCGCCACGCACGGGCTTCTGGTAACGCTGTGAGTATTCCGTAATGGCATAATGCTCGTTGGAAAGTTCCAGCTCGGCAGAGGCCAAGCGGGACACTCGCTCCACGCCGACGTGGGCATTAGCATGCTCGGCAACCGAGCTATGACCATAGCCTACAACCCACTTTTCGTGGAAGGCTGCCGCTTTATCGCTCAGTTGCTCATATGGATTCTCCAGGATCTTGGCCGGATCAATAAATCCGTCCTTAATCGCCTGAAGCACATGCTCCTTGAAGCTTTTTGGAGAGCGGGATACCCATGCAAAAAGAACGGCGATAAATTCTTCAGGAAGATTCGTAACGCAATACACGTTATCTTCCATGTTGGTAATGAAGCGTTTTAGCATCTGGAACTCGTCGAGGACCAAACTCGCCGGAGCCTGGTCAAAGAGATCAGGATTTTGTTCGGCGGGCTTTGTTCCACCGGTACGCTTATTGCTGCGTGTTGTCGTCAAGCCAAATCACTCCATTCTTTGAAAAAGCAAGCGGGCATTTCGCCCGCCGCTCATTACGCAATTAGTCGTTCAGGCTGTTGAACACTTCAGTGTTCGGGCCGTCCTCATAGAACTCCGGCTTCTTGCCTTCAGAAACGACCGCATTGGTGCGGGAAAGGTGCAGCTCGATGTCACGAGTGACGACAGTGCAGGCTTGACCTTGCACGTTCATTGCTTCGAATTTGATACCGCCGGCTTTGCCGATCGTAAACTTCACTTGTTGTTGTTCCATGGTAAAATTCCTCCTGACGGAATGTTGGATTTGGGTCATACCAGGCACGGTATGTATAAATATTGGGGGACCTACACCATAGTAGCGGCAGCCCCCAATATACGGGATTCAAGTGCAGCCGTGGTTCCCGATCGACCACTGGCATCGTCACCTAACAGGACGCATCAATTTTATGCAGCGGCCTAAGAAGATCGCTTGACACTTTTTTTTCGAGAACAAGACATGATGATCAGAATGCCACCAAACAAGATAATGGACGTGAAAATATCAAGCGCCCACTCCAAGGTTGATTGAGCAGTCTGATTCCAACCCATGAATGCTGTGTAGATGATGTTAATCATGAAACCAAGGGCCGCAATGTTTGCGCCCATTCGAGCCCGCTTCATTTTCTCTGGGTCAGCCTGGTGGAGATAATATCCCACCAGGAGAGCCAAAAAAATGGAGAGCAGAACGTATTGCGTTACAACGCTCATTACGCCCAGCTCGTAGCCAGGAACTCGATCTCGCCGGCTTCATTCGTGGTCAGGGAATCCATATCCACGCTCCATCCGTTTTGTTCGCAAACGTCGATCGCTTTGTGCTTGTCATGCAGCTGCGCCACTTTTTCCGTGAATTGCTTCTCGGAGAAGCCGGTCATGAACCAATCGGCGTACAGTTTCAGCTCGCCTTCTTCTTGAGCAAAGCCGAGCGGTACCAGCTTGCCATCTTTTACGACGCCGAGAACGACGTTGCGTTTTTGATGCGCCCAGTCCTCGATCTGGCAGTTCTCCTTGTAGCCGAGATTCATTTCTTGCAGAGCTTTCTTGACGAACTCCACGGAATCAACCTTACATGCGAATGCTTTGAAATGAGACATTCAAATCACCTTTACCCTTCTGTATGTTTTATTTTTACTACCGATCGTAACGTGGGCATGGGCCACTCTCCCATGCATGCCGACTCTCAAAAAGTCGTACCCGGATTTCTACCGGACTGCCCGGCCTTTAGCGACAGGCACCCCATTGCCGTCCTGCTCATAAGCGTTGCGTTCTCTTGCGCCACCACGTTGCTGTTATGAAAAATAGCTTTTCGCAATCTTTTTAAGCACTTCAACCCGCTGCTTCTGAACGGCGATCACATCCTGATAGACGTGCTCCGGAAGCTCCTGGAGCTCATCGGTCGTGTACGTCTTCTCCATCATGTGCCGAGCGTGATTGATCATTTGACCCATACGCTCATCCAGAATGGGCTTCAGTAAGTGCTGAAACACTTGCAGGTGCTGATTCTGCTGCGAAAAATTGCGATAAGAATTTTCAAATTCAAGAATCTCATCCAGGGCAATTTGTATCGCCCGCCGAACCTTATCCGTTTTATCGAAATCACGCTCAAAGGCCATGGACTGATTCACAAAATCGATGGCCTTGATTTTTTCCATCGTTGGGTTATAGAGCAAAATCACCCCCTCCTTGCAATTAGTTTTCAAGATCAAGGTCTTCGAAGCCGCCGCCAATGACACGAAGCTTCGATTTCCCCTCTGCTTTATAGTCCTTGTGCAAGAAGTTGTGCTCCTCGGAAGACGCACACTTCGCAGAATGTTTTGCCCAGTTCCGCAGATCTGCCAGCAGCTGTGGATTACGCTTAGCCAGCGGAACGATCGTTTCGATCTGGAATACCAAATCCTCCGGTTGAATGTGGTGTACTGTTCGCTCGTTCTTCTTGAACGAGGCATACGCACGGCGGCCAGACTCGGCAACCACTTGCTCGATTTCTGCACCGGAAAAGTCTTTCATCCGACTGGCCAGTTCAGCAATTTCTACAACCGAGAACTTGCCGGATCCGATTTCCGGAACCGTGTCAACAATCTGGTAGCCACGCTTCTGCAGGTGGATCGAAAGGATCTGCTCCCGCTCTTTGTCATGAGGCAAGGAAACAAAGAATACCTCATCGAATCGGCCGGCACGAGTGAGCTCCGGAGGAAGCTTCGTCACATCATTCGCCGTGGCGATAACGAATACCGGCGCTTCTTTCTCGGAGAGCCACGTCAGCAGCTCTTGAACGACACGAGACAACGTGCCGGAATCGGACTTGTCCGAAGATGCGATGCCAGCAAGACCTTTCTCCAGCTCATCGATCCATAGCACACATGGGCTAACCGCCTCTGCGAGCTTCAACGCCCTGGCGATGTTCTTTTCGGATTGACCGACACGAGAATCCATGATGTCACTCATGTTCATCTTGAGTAGGGGAAGGTTCCACATGAATGCTGTGGCTTTAGCGAACAGTGACTTACCGGCGCCTGGCCATCCTGCCAGTACCGCCCCACGAACCGGATCGACGCCGAAGTTGCGGGCCTCCGGATCAAAGGCGAAGTAGGCATCGGTCAGCCAGCTTTTCACTACATCCATACCGCCGACATTACCCATGTCGCCCAGCTTGGTGATGTACTCTAGCAGTCCGGTCTTCCGGATCACCTGCTCCTTCTCGGCCACGATTTCAGCCAGTACGATCGCTTTGTGTTTAGCGACGGACTTCTTCAAGACGTTCGTGACTTCCGAATCCGTCATGCCGACCAAAGCGTTGATAATCGCTTCCCGTTCCCGGCCTGTTGGTAAGGCCAGATCTTTCGATTGCAAATAGGCCTCCAGGCTTTCGAGGTGCTCTGTCACCCGCCTGCGATCTGGGAGGTCATATTTTACCAACGTCACCAGCTTCTCGAGCTCAGTCGGGATCTGGCATTGCGGCGCAACAATGATGATCGGCTTATACATGTTGTCTGGCCATTCAATGACGTCACGCAGCTTACGCTTGGCCATCTTGTTGTCCCAGATATCATGGAAGTCCTTCAGAATAAATACGGTTTGATCTTTAGTATCCATGATGTGCTGTAGCATTTTGATTGGATCAGTCATCTGCTCCTTAGCCGGCTCACGGGTAATAACGTCACGCAATCCAGAGCTGGCGGTCCAGGATAAGCCCTTGTAGCTGCGGGCCTCGATCAAGGACTTCATGTCCTCAGTGAATCTTTCCTCCTCGTAGGTTTGAACAAGGATCAAACGGCGGCGGGAATTGAGAAGGATTTGGATCTCTTCCATCCCGGATACAAGCATTGAAGCGGCGGCGGTAGTCATGTATGGTGTTCCTCCTAAGCGATTTTGGTTTGGAGATTATTTCAAGGAATGAGAGCGACAGCGACCTAGAACAGCTCCAGATCGGCATATTTATTCATCATTTGCGCCTTCTTGGCCTTTTGTTCGCTGACTTTAAGGATGTCGAACCGAGCAGAATTAAACTGTTCCACGTACTGCGAATGCAAAAAGTCATCGCTGGCCACGCCACGAAGCGTATTCTTGGTTTCATTGGCCTTCTCGATCAGAAGGACTTTGTCCTTCTCTGTTTCCAGGCTGCGGATTTCCATTTGAACATGATTCATTCGAATGGATTGGTCGCTATGACCTTCCAGTGTTTCATCCAAGGCGAGCACGCCTCTGCCGGATTCCAAGACAATGAATTCGTAAATCGTCTGCGTGTCCAATGCATAATAGCTGAACCGATAGCGAGTTGGATCATCGAGCAGATCCTTCATGGATCGGACGCCAGATAGGATATCGAGGATATCGAAATGCGTTTCATTTGTATTCTTTTTGACGCAGAAAACAAGTGTCTCGAATGTGCCGACGTCCTGGTTAGCTTTCAGGTCATGAATAATACCAATTCCGTTATCCAGCGACACGATCTCGTCAATGCGAGAAAACAGCTTTCCGTCACCACGCTGATTCGAAATATAGTTCTCGATCATCGAATCCGTGGCGTTCTTGAACTCCTCCGTTTGTTCCAACCGGAGCTGCGTGTCGCTATGTACGACACGAGACATGATCGTTTCAAATTGCTCGCTCTTGAACGCCCGAGTGCTTCTTGTCTCAAGCGGGAACATAGCTTGGAACGTAACGATATTCGCTTCTTCATCGCCGATGATCGAGAAATCGATCTTCTTCTTCTCGTTCATGTCGAAATCATGCAGATATTCGGGCTCGACGATGATTTTATTGACGATCGACAGATCAACATGATCCATCTCGCCGGTCTTTGGATTCATTACTGGCATGGGTTGATACACCTCCGAGTGAAATTCCATGTTGGCCCGAAAGAGCTTTTGGCGCAGCGCCTTTAAGACGCCTCCGAACCTTATCATGGGGTCATTACGTTTTTGTTGGGAAACCGGCGGAATTTGAATAGTAGTAGGCCTATCTACTGACACGAGCGAATCAAGCTCCTCTTCCAAGGACTGAAACAATCGAGAGACATCGATATCAGCCATCATTTATCGGAAAACCGCAATGTCTTTCTGGCGTTTATGAAATGCCTTGCGGCAACGACTGTCGCAGTACGTGAACTGACGATTGTTGATAGGATGGCCGCAGCATTTACAATGCTTCTTGATAAGGTGCTTCTCCATCCAAACATCCGCATAGTCGAACACGAATTGCGGCGCCCAGCGAAGCGTTTCCTGAGTGTCGATCACCCGTTGGTTGCTCGACCCAATGAACATGCCTTCGTTCATGTATTTCTCGGTTGGAATCCGGTGCTTCGATTGGTAGTCGCCATCAACCAAAATATCAATGGTTCCCATGAGCTCTCGGATCTGATCCGCAGTCGCAATTTGAAAATGCGTAAGCTCCGGATTCCAATGGGCGCTGTAGGATAATAACGTCTCTTGAACAGCAGGTTCGTCGCCTCCACGCAGTCGATAAAAGACTCCTTGGGAGAGCAGATTCTCCAACAGATATGCGGTGTATACGACGATATGTATCCGAGGATCACGGCGCTTGAGTTCCCTGCAAACTTCAATCAGATTGCGTGTTTGCAGCAATGGCTCACCGCCGCAGAACGTCACCTGACGATTCCAGGCATCACGATCGATCATCTCGACAACTTCATTGATGTGCATGCGCTTGCGATCGCCGCCAAACTCCCATGTCGATGGGTTAAAGCAACCTTCGCAAGGATTAACAATCCCACGGATGCAACCCTTGAGAAATAGCTCTAGCCGTTTCCCTGGCCCGGCAGTGGTGGCGTCCTTTGTGACCCCGATAAAGCGCATATGTTGACGCTCAGAGATCGATTCTTCAATGTCACTCATATTATCTCTCCTGACTTGCGTAATGCATTACACAAAGTATAATCCAAAACCTGCGGTAACACAATAGAAAGTATGAAATATTTAACGCTTCATTAAGAAATGCGGCGATAGATGCCGGTTTTTTCTTGCATCTTCTCGTTGAGCTGTTCTGACAGCTTAATAAACTCATTCTGAGCGTTATTCAGATCAACTTGCGCCATTTTGAGTTCCACAATTTGTTGTTTCAGCTCGTCAGTCTTGTCCTGCAGAGCTTCCGCTTTCCTCTTTATGAAGATGCTCAAAATTATGGCAATGGCCAAACAGATATATCCAATTGACGGGAAAAAAATAATCATGCACGGGCCACCATTGATAAGGGTATTCATCAATATGGCTATGACTGTATAAGTATTCAACAGGCTCATCCTTTCACGACTTAAACTGGGCTGACTTGAGCCTTGCGAAATAGATCCATGGCATATTGATTATTATGTTAGTCGTTGGCGTATTGAACTTCATTCGGCGTAAATACTTCGATTGCAATGATTTTAACGACCTTGCAGCCTACATCAATGCTTGATCGAAACACTCGAAGGAGCCACTATATCTTTTTGGAGATCTGGTGTTTTATACTACGCACAATGACAGCTCCGACGTGTAGCCTATCGCAAGTCCAGGAATAAAAACACCCCGATCAATGTAATGCAATACATCGCATTATCATCAGATCGGGGCACAGGTTAAGCAAAACGAAGGTTAACTGATTGACCTTCTGCCTTATATTCACCAACGTTTTCTGGAAGGCCGACTTTTGCAACGAGTGCAGGAATATAACCGGCGATAAGTTCGTCTTTTCGGCGCTTCAGCTCCGCTTTTGTGAATTTCTTATCTGGATTTTCTTCCTGCAATTTCTTCAGTTCTGCTTCTGCCATCTCGTCGGCATTCTTGTCAACATACTCGATAATATCCGCCTTCGCAGCTGTCACATCGAGCTCTTGCGGCTTGAGGAAGGTGGCCTCTTTGCCGATCGATTTTAGCCATTCACGGAACAAGATTGGGTCTTTGATCTCGAACGCATGCGGAACCTTGCGTGTGCTGGCGGTTCCGACGTCAAGCTGCAACGGCTTGCCTTTGTTGGTTTCGATAATCCATCGTTCAATGAAGGCACGGAGGGTCTTGACCTCTTCTTCCTTCTTCTTAATACGACCATCCCATGTTTCGACGATAGCGGATTTCATCTTCTTGTCTTTCGAGATCTCTCGCTCGTTGATCTTCATGCGAATCATCATGCGACGGATCGTCATTTCGTCCACTTCTTGTGGGACATGGCCGCCGGCCGCTTTTACATTGGCCAGCATCTCCATCATTTCGTCGAGCATGGACACATCTTCGGACAGCAGTGCTTCTTGCAGCAAATCACTCATTGGCTTCGCCTCCATCGGTATAGGATTCAATTGCAGGATACTTCGGGTTGTATTCTTTGAGCAAATCTTCAATCCCCTCGACAATATCAAGGGCTCCTCCACGATCGTAGATCTCTTGAATCTTAGTAACGGGGACAACGGTGCCTTCATCGGACTCCGGAAACTCTCGATCCAATAGACCAGGACGGAACACCCGATTGTACGCCGGACTAGAAGAGCCCGTATTCTCCGTCCAACGATCAAACGGAACCCCCTGCTCTACCAAATAATGCTCAAGATCAAACTCACCGCTCCGTGCCAGCGGATCCTCCATCATCCAGAGTCCGCTGTCCAGCGTGATCTTCCCGTCGATTTCTTCAAATCGATTCATCTTGAAATGCGATGCAATTCGGGCCCGAATCTCGTCATTCATGAAGCGATCCGGAATTAATAGTTTGGCGTAATAAAAGTCTCCCATGGGACACCTCCTGTATTCTAAAATGAATGAGAGCGATAGCGACCGGAAAGTACCCCCACAATCAAAATAAAACCCACTGTATGTGAGTTTTTCTTTTGATTGTGGTTAGCAAGCCGTATTCTGGATGAGATGCACAAAGGACGTATATGTGAAATCTTGTCCTGATTTTTCGACAATCTCGGCTGCGAGATCCTCGCTGATTGCGTGATCAGCAACAACAATCGCCTCACGATCGGAATTATCCAGATAACATGGAATCACGACAGGTTTTGTGTTCCCGGTAGGAATTTGCGACAAAATGGAATTGAGGTTAAGAGCGATGTCCTCAGCGTGAGGAGTTTGATTTACTTTGAAAGTGAAAAAGCCGTAAACAGTGAAAGATCTCGCCATGGGTAGGTACGCCTCCAAAAATAGGTAGTACATCAACCACAATGATTTGATACAGGGCATTGCTACATAGCAATTTCAAATCTTGTGTCGCTGCCTTATATCCTAAAGTATACCAGCCGAGGTCAAATGCTTCCATGCCTATTTGTGTACATAAATTCCTATTGACAAGCTGTAAGGTTTATGTAATTAGGCTATATTGGGACTATTTGACTACTAATACTCCCAATCGCTTGCGATATCCTTCTCTTTTCCTAGTTTTCTTTTGATTTCTCTCATTTTCGTATCGTTCAGCGCAACCGAAGCGGATTTATTGGTAACTACCTCGTCACTATATACGGCCCCCTTACTGGAATCGTAATTTTTGATCTTCTCTGCATTGAAAATGTTTTTTCGATCGGATATTTCAAATCCTGGGCCGAAGAACATAGAGACGTCATCGATGGAAAGCGGCCAGTAATATTCCTCATTAGTGACAGTGGTCATTACTATCCGCCTTCCAAGTAGACGCACAGAGAATATATCAGATTCATCAAGCAATACTGGCGAGCCATCGTGGCTGATTGCTGGAAGGTCCATAAATTTGTTCTCCAGTTTCTACTTTTTCAGCTCTGCAGGAACGTCAGGGCTGTTAGTCAGCCATGGGGATGCCATGGCTACAACGGCAAATGCGACAGCGGCAACAAGCGTAGAAGTATGCTTTGCTACAAACCTTTTCATTGAAATCACCTCCTCTCAGGCTTTCGGATCAGAAGCAAACACTGGACCAGAATGGTGATGGAAACCACTTCTGACCGGAGCAACGATCCGATAGCAATGAGCAGCACTGAGAGGTATTTCAAGAGAGGATAAAACCTCTCTGGAATGTTCGACTGATTCCTGATGTTTGATGGTGCATAGACAGCAGCAAGGACAAGACTACATATATCCATAGCATACAGAATGTTCTCGTTAGCGACATGAATCCACGGAATCAATAAAAAAATGGTTACAGAAAACAGACAACACGATAAAGCCGAGCGCAAATGATATCCACCTGAAATCTGCCGCAACATGATAAACGTAAGCAGCGAGATTAATGTTTCAGTGAAATGCCCGGTAATTGCCCCAAAAATAATGCAGGCAAATAAGGTAAGAAATCCATTGAGCAGCACTGTGAAGCCGTAAGTGAGAACGGCAATGCTATGCGTTTGCTCGGGATTCATCCTCTTTATTGCTATAGCTGATTTTTCTGACCACTTTTCTATCATGTTTAATCCCTTCCTTTCGCTTGAACAAATACAAGAGCAAGGCGACGCATGCGAGCTGGATCACTGAGATCAGAATGAACAAAGTAATCTTGCCTTCGGTTATGAAGTGGAAGTTAACCACCGATATGCCGATCATGGATATGAGCACGAACACCGTGATATTATTTAGGCGATTGAATTGCAGCTTGATGAACTCTGTCGTAGGAACGAACAGGTTGTAACGGATACGAAGCTTTGTCGCAAGGTAACTAATCAAAAGCGGAACCGCTATTGAAAGTCCTTGCAAGATAAGCTGTTTTTCGGATAACGGCACCAAGTCGGTTTCATCCATGAACGATATAGCATGCAGCCCCAAAAACAATGCAGACTGAGTGATCATGTAGATTCCGTATGACACAACGGATATTCCGAATGCATAAAAGACGTTGATCCGCAATATAAGCCAAGTACACAGGTACAGCGCTATTACTTGAATCAGCAGTGCATACGTAGATCCCGATAAGTAAGTTTGATCAATCCCCCATCCGACAAAAGCCATCAGCCAGGAAATAAAAATAATGTGCGGGATGAACCCGCTGAAGCTGAGGTTAAACAGTGAAATCAGCAGAATGACTATTGTAAGCCATTCCAGGGATACCAAAAAATTTGCAATCAAAACGGACATGACCAAGTGCCCCTTTATTTAGGATGTTTATTTCATATTTGGATACGATGTACGCTAAGGCCGGCCCTCATTGCCATGCTGTTTACACGACTCTGATGGCGGGTACTTTGCTGCTTGTTTATGTATGCGGCCACTAATTCAAGTCCTTCTCTAACCTCATAAGAGCCCAAGTTAGGATTTCCGAACGGAGAATACATGAACGATTTCGGATCCTTCTTTGGATCAGAAGGCGGCACAACTGGTCTCTGCAAATATTTCTTTCTCGGCGGAACAGGTTGAATATGTTGAATGTAAAAGATGAACTTTGCCAAGCACACCCGCTGCTTGTCCGATAGCGATCTCCGAGCACTGTACTGCGAAATAATGCTCTTGATGATCTCATGGGCCGGATAATCATCTCGCTGGTCGATATGCCTATTAGCGTGATCGACCAGGCTGTGTAGTTCCTTATTCAAGTTGCGGCGAATCTCAGCATTATAAAAACCGAAATCGTCCAGGATCACCTCCTCCTTCCATTGTTGAAATGCATTAACCATTGAGTTGCAATTTCAATAAACGATTCTGTTCAAGGAGGAATTGAATATTCTGAATATAGCGAAGCAGCATATCATATTCCATGGCCACATAATCTTTCTCTGCTCCAGCAAATGAGAAGGGCAAGAAATAAAAGTCCCGATTCATTTGCCTAGATTCCCAGGCAAGCTTATCCAGCCATTCCTTTTTGATCGTGATCTGCTTTCCGCCTTTGGCGCCTACACTAGAGCGCTCCTTGAACTCCGCAAGCGAGGCGGTCAATTGTTCTTCGGTGATCATATCCCCGAGCGCATTAGACATTGCTCCGGAGTTTGGTTGACGGCGAGCTGCTTGACGGGCTCGAGTTACGGCTGAATTATAAGCTTTCGTGCCCCTATTCTCGAAGTCCATCCCCTGTTTAACTTCTTTCCGATTTTCGGATCGGGAGCGCAGCTGTTGATATTCTTTATGAGGCTTGTACATGTCATGGTTAAAGCACCGCCGGCACTGGCCGAAATTGGCGCATTCCGCCTCGTAAACGCAATCCATGTAATGCACTTCCTTTCGGCGTTAGCCGGTTAGATCCTTTTCCAACTTCAGTAGCGAATTGTTCGTGATTTTCGCCTCGGATTTCATGGCTAGGGTTTTGATCGTGGATTCCAAGGAATAGAAATAATACCGGAACCGATCCTCCAGATCGAACAAATCGACTGTATCCGCATGCCATTCCTCCGGAGCTGGATAGCACCTGGCGTATTGAATGCCGGCTGCCTTACGAGCGAGCTCATTCGGCCCGTTATAGTAGTCCTTTATGACGTTTTCGACCAGCCGCTCGACAGCGTCCTTATTCCGTCTAGCCCTTGCGAAATCATAATGGGCACGAGTGAACAGCTCGCTTAACCGGACATTAAACCGATGAAGCGTAGCTGCGCTATTCTCAGACGGAACCAGCAGGGCTCGATTTTCTTGCTCGTAATTATGTACAAGGGACTCCCAATCAGTGGAAGTTTCCCGTACCAGCCGTGTTAAAACCAAGCTCATCGAAATCACCGCCCATAAAAGTAGTGGCAGCCATCATAGCCAGAGACATGTCCACGTCCTTCTCAGCCTCAAAAATCAGCCGGTCAAATGAACTGATCGTTAACCGCATCATCTCACGTTGGACATGAAACATGAATCGCTCATCGAGTCGCCCTAATAGCTGAAGATCTTTCCGTATCCCTTGGTGTTCGGAAGGAGAAAGCGGGCGGCTCAAGAGCCTCAATAGCTCCTGTGCCACCCCGTGGCACCTTTCTTCAAAATCAACCGACTCCTCAACAATACATTGAAAATATTTAAGTGAGACGCCTTTATTCATTCCCAATCCTCCCAGATTACTGTTGGAGGATCACTGCGATGGTGCCATCAGGAAGCTTCTCCGCTTCGATTATTTTCCCTTGTCCAAATACCTCGTGCCCGGCTAGATACTCCTGCAGCATTTGGTTGAGCATGGTGTTCGTGTTTGTCAGCTGCGCATTCGCTGCCTTGACGGCGTCGATTTCTTTGAAAAGCCCTTGACGTTCACGCTTCACCTGCTCTAGCTCCTGATCTTTGCGAGCAAGCAAACTCTGGAATCTGGACAAGCTCAGGCTGAGTTTTTGTCCGAGATCCATCAATTCGTCAACTTGACGCTCCTCATCGGGAAGGCCATAGAAAATTATCTCGTTGCTTTCAGACTTTTCCTGGCTGGCAAGAACACCGACAATGCCCTCTTTAGTCATTTTACGGATCGCACGATGGACAGTCGCTTCGCTTAGCGTTTTCTCCGTTTCACCAGTGGTTGGGTTTGGGCGTCCCTGAATTTCGTCATTGTAACGATGCAGAATTTGCTTGGCCATTTCTTTCATTGATAGCTTTATCGTTCCGTGAAGGGATTCTTCCTTCAGAAAGCGATAAACCAGCTGTTCGGCCTGGCTCAATAGCTGCCCAATGATCAGTTCTTCTTTGTTCATTGCATGCATCCTCCAATTTTATGCTTTCGACCCGGCACGGTCTGCTGCATCAGTATCACATTGATGTAATACACTATACCACACCTATACACCATTATCCATAGCTGTGCCTAATGTATTACACGGAAACCGAAATATTGCCATTTGGAGAGGGGAGCATATGCAATAGCTCGTATTTTCTGCAATATTCTAGGAATTTACACAAAATACGAGCAGAAATAACACCCGTTGTACATTTTCTTACATCATTGCAAGGGCAGATTCGAGCTCGTTCGCACATATCCCTCTCGATTTGGCAATTTCACGAATTTCAGCGATATTATAAATTCTGTAGCCGTTCCCAGGATTTCGTCTTGCGGGCGGAATCAGTTTCTGCTCCTCCCAATATTTCACGGTATCCTGATGGACACCGAGAGCCGCTGCAGCCTTTTTGATCGTCAGATCTTTTTTCATGCGGTCTTCATCTCCCGTATTTGTTGTGCAATATAGGAGAATTGCCCTAAAAGATACTGTTTCACTTGACCTGTGTTGTCTGCCTCAACATCCCGCATGGAATAGGTTGGCAGTAAAGTAATTTTCGCAAATAGTGGAATGTAGCTTCCAACAGCAGGCTGCGGCGTCAGTGCCAATGATGCGTTGTAGCCAAGAGCGATAGCCAGGAGAGGTCGAACCGTGAGTAACTCAGCAACCAAGTGATGCTGGCAGCGGGTCGGATCCATGGCTTCAATACATTTAGTAACAGAGGTCAAATATACATCTTTCAAGGACAATTGACTTGATTGCAGTAAAGTTGATAGCGCCATGCCCATTTCTGTATCCAGCATGACATCATCCGGCCGTTCGCCAATGATCATGATCCGAGCCTCTTCGTTATGAAGGCTTAGAGGCTTTGTCAGCTGACAAGAAAAGCAGGCTTGGCAATTGATTATGTTTTTGCGAATCTCCCCGTGCCGGGCTGAAAGAAGCCCGGCAATAGGAATATTCAACATGTCAAGAAAAGGAACGTCATCGGTATCATGAGGGCTAAGTGGAACAGCAAAAGCCATATGCTCTCCTCCTTATGATTGGCCGGCTTGGGTAAATAAATCCGGCCCGGCAGAAGCGTTATCAGACTCTTCGCCCGTTTCTCGCTCCAGCTCAACAAGCTCCGACGGATCATCAGCCTCTTCAACAATGAATTGAGCATCACGAGGAATGATCCCCAGCACCATGTCGTTGATATAGGCGAACAGCTGCGGGCTGACACGAAGCGATTCAAGCAGCGATTCCGCTCCTTGCCACTTCAGCTCGTTCCCGTTTCCGTCAGTGTAGGGCTCCTTGTTGCTTGGGCCCACATAATAATAAGCGCCCGCACGTCCAATAACGTTGGTGTCAATGGCAACTGTCATGATATTCTTGGTCATGTCGATGCCACCTTGCCAGTAATAATCGTACTCGGCCTTCGTGAATGGCCTTGCACACTTATTTTTAACGATCTTGACCGTAGTCGATTGACCAATGAAGGTGTTCCCCTTCTCGATCGTCGTGCGGCGAACGTCCAGGCGCATGCTGGCATAGAATTTCAATGCCCGGCCGCCAGGAGTCGTCTCCGGTGTTCCACCGTGTGGTGATCTGGTGCCCGGCTTCTCCCGGATCTGATTGATGAAGATCACAAGCACGTCATGTTTCTGAGCGATACCGTGGATCTTACGCAGCCCCTTGCCCATAAGACGAGCCTGAAGACCGATGAATTGATCGTCCATCTCTCCTTCAATTTCGGCTTTCGGCACTAGGGACGGAACGCTATCGACGATGATGACGCCAAATTGATCCGATTTGATCATGGCTTCGATTAGATCGAATGCCTCTTCACCATTGTTAGGCTGGTTGATCAACATACCGGTAGAGGCCGATGTGTCCACCCCAATAGCAGCGACGTGAATCGGATCAAGCGCATGCTCTGCATCGACGAAGCCTACACGACGGCCAAACAAACGATGCCCAAACACTTTTGCAATACGTTGAAAGGCGGCTGCGACGTAAAGCGAGAACGTCGTCTTGCCGGATGATTCCGGTCCATACACTTCGACGATACGGCCCAGCGGAAGACCGCCAATGCCGGATGCATAATCAAAGGATGGAATACCTGATGGTATCGGGAAGATCTCTCTCGAGGCACCGATATCTTCGAAGGTAAAAAACGTACCTGCGCCGAATCGTTTATTGAAATCGGCCTGTACATCATAACCTCCCTTACCCGTTTCTGCTGCTGCCGCTGCAACGGGACTTTCGGGCAAACTTTTACTCTTAGCTTTTGGTGCCATGCAAATTCCCCCTATGATGAAGTGGTGCCCTTGTAAGAGCTGATGAAGATGTCCACCGCATCTTTGACCAGCTTAATGTCTTGCATGGCTTTGAGAATAACCTGGACTTGCGGATCATCCTTCTGGAGATCCTGCGCCTGTTTCGCCAACTGCGAGCCACGCAAGTTCAATGTGCGGGACATAAACTGAGCGGCGATCGCCAGCATGTGGTCAGGAATGCCCTTCTCTTGCTTCATCAACTTGAAGAGCGTCTCGAAGGAATCGTCATACATCTTGGCTTTAGCAACCGGAACCGGCAGGCCTTTATCCTGGTGGTAATCAAAGATAGCATACAAGAAACGACTGAGTGACGCAGTGGGGTTGGAAGAAGACATTGAACATCACCTTTCAGGCAACACAGGAGAGGGATTGCTCCCCCTCCTTTGCCGGAATTTCCGTATTAACGGCCTTGTCCGAAAGGACCTTGACCAGGAGCACCCATCGGTGCGCCGTAGCCGCCACCTTGTTGGCCTTGAGGAGCCCCGTAGCCGTAACCGTTAGGCTGCTGTCCTTGTGGTGGGAATCCGCCTTGTTGACCTTGTGGTGGGAATCCGCCTGGTTGACCTTGTGGAGGGAAACCTCCACCTTGCTGTTGGCCCTGCGGCGGGAATCCGCCTGGTTGACCTTGCGGGGCATAGCCGCCTTGTTGCTGTCCTTGCGGCGGGAATCCGTTTTGTTGCTGATAAAATTGCTGTTGGCCAGCACCGACATTCGCCGGCGGCTGTTGACCGTAGCCTTGCTGTTGTTGCTGTTGCTGGCCGCCTCCGTTGCTGCCTTGGCCATTCGTACCGGCTTCGCCGTGACCGATGATTTTATCGACAACGATCGTCGGATAGATCTTGTTCTTATCGTTGCGATCCTTCTTGAGGATCAAGGTTCCACGGATCTCGACCAGACGACCTTTGTAGCAGTTGTTCATCAGGAAGTCATGCTGCGCCGAGCGAGCCGGATCATAAGACCAGGCTTCGATCTTGTAGAAGTCAGCCTCATCTTCGTTCGGGTGGTTGACCGCAACAATAGCATTGGCCACTTTGTGATTGCTATTGTTCGGCATCAGCTTGGAGTACGCATGTACCTGCTGCTGCGTGTCCGGATCCTTCAGCGTTGCGATGTTGCCGGTGACGTGAATGTATGCATCGTTAGAAAAGCCTTTTTTGCCGTTATTGTTTTCGCTCATGGGAAGTACCTCCGTGAATTGGGTTTTTGGATTTGTAAATTCTAAAGTGAATGGGAGCGACAGCGACTACGCAAGATCTCCCAGGACGACAGGGCGACGGGGCAACGACGATCGGCGAGTCGAGCTCACCTCCTTAAAAAGATAAGTAGTACAGGATCCGTTTTTCTTCAGAGACAATCGAAACGATTTTGAACATTTGCATGGAATCATCGTGCATCGTAACCTGGAGGGGCTCACCCTCCGAAATTTCACGATCAACTGGATACATGAAATGCTGTTCGGTTCCATCCGGAAAGACCAACACGTTACGCATGGGTGCTTCCTTCCCCGATCGGCAACGGGCTCATTTCGTAGCCTACAACGGAATACTGATTTTCTATGCCAGTGGCCACTTTGCGGGAAACCACGTTGACAATGCCTTTAATGAGAAAGAATTGACCCTCAAAGGCGATATCAGCAAAGCAATGATGATACATCTCATTAGAGATGATAACCTTCGTTGTGCCGATACTGTCATCGAGGATCAACTTGAAGTATGTTTCACCGAAGAATGCTTCAGGGATGACTTCAACGCTAACGATTTTGCCGCCGACGACCACATCATCTCTCGGCTGTGCCTTAAACTTCAGCTCTTCAGAGAAATGCGTTACATGAGGCTTGAGGATCGCAATCATGTGCGACGCCCCCTCTTTGCCTTGAATTCGGTCCATAGCTCATCGATAAGCTTGCTAACCTCATCCTCTTTTATGTAACCTTTATCGATCAGCAAATTCAAAAGAGCATTCACCATCAAATACGACGTGGCTACCATGTCGCCGGAAGTCAACTTATCATTGAACTCTCGGACTTCCTGGGCTTCCTGTTGCGCCGATTCGGATGATGCATGCTCTCGATTGCTGCCTGGTACCATATGATCAAACAGATCGCCATACTGTTCTTGGGACATGCTACGTATTCCTCCTCAATCAAGTGAATTAAGAACAGCCGCATTACACGGCTGTCTTCTGCCCCGAAATGATGCGAACTTTAACGGTCGGATTCCCCGACGTGTTGCTCGCCTTCGGGATGTAAATATCCAGATGTTTGCCTTTAATAAGGCGACCGGTGTCATCGGCACGTCTGCGCTCTACTTTGCCGTTCGGATACAGAATTTCGATCCATGATCCCAATGGAATCACTTTTGGATCCACGCTTACCGTCACACCGGCTTGTACGTGTCTACCGGAAGCCGTAATGCCATACCCATGATCTCCAGGGCTCTTTCCGGTGGATTGATAATCCGCATCGTAATACGTGGCTTTGAAGCTCTGCCACTGGTTGGCTCGTTCTTGCTCCACTTGCTTTTCGAGCTGGTCAACCTTCTCTTGCAAGGATCGCTTATCCTCCTGCAGCTTTTCATTCTTGGATTGGAGTGTATCACTCTTCTCCTCCAATGTCTGCAGGTGATTTACAAGGCCCGTTTGCTCCATTTGAAGCATGTGGACCTTCAGCTCCAGATCATGACCGATCTTACGCTGCTCTCGCAAGACGTTGTTATAATCAGTGATTTTAACAACTGCTACGGCAATGAGGAGCGAAAAGATGAGAATACCTGCAATTATCTTGCGTTTTCTCAAGGTTTTCACCTCACTTGTGTAGTTGTCCTCAATCATCATAGCATCTTTCCCTATGTTGTGCAATGCATTACACGAATTTAATCCATAAGGTTTCTGGCATGATAACGTTCAAACAACACCCGCTCAATGCCCAGCATTGTGGCCATTTTGTCTGCGACGGCCTCTGCGAACTCCATCGCCTGCTCTTCGTCCAGGGCGGAAACTGTAGTAAGTAGGCCCTTTTCATTGGTGTCTTCCGGCGTGCGGCCATAGAAGCGGAAATAGTAGTCGTGTAGGAAGATGACCTCCGGCTGCTCCTTAATGCTTATGTTCATAGGCTCCTCCTTTCTTTCAAAATGAATGACGCCGACAGGCGATTTAACGTAATGCATTACATAAAAGCCACAATATGCTTTAGATTAGCACATCGTGGCTTTTATCTGCAAGTTATTTATGATTGCTCAAATTATCGCCAAATCTCACTTTAAATTTGGAGATCTCGAGCGGCTCGATCACGTCATCGTGGCCACGCAGCTGCGACGGGTCAAACATCCTAAGCCGCTCGCCAATTTGCATAGGGGCGTTGTCCTTGCCGCATTTCTGCATGTAGACCAGTGCGCCGGCACAGTGTTGATCTTTTTCCGTGAGCGGGATATGTCCGTCACTCTCCTCCAGCTCATACTGAATGGTTTTGTGACAACGGAATAACCTGTCCTCGTGAAGAGTTTGCACGATCTTCTCTATCCTTCCCTCTTCAAGCGTTTGAAGCATAAAGCCATTGGCAAGGAAAGGACAGTCGCTGCAAGGCTGCTTGATATTAAACAGTTGCTTCTCACCTCGATTTGCCCCAATCGATTGATCGGAACTGTAATTGGGCAATATAGACCTGAGCTAAATCATTCAGATCGTAGATGGCCTCATCGATCCGCTTCTTCATCTCTTCCGGATCATGTCGCTTATCCCATCCGCCATAGGTGGATCCGCCACGTTCTTCTATGTGCGAGTATTGTGGGTCCTCATAATTTTTGGTCGGCTGCCCGCTGAAATCGCTATACCCATCTTCCGTCTTCGGATATGTAAGCTTCGGCTGCAACTCACGGTAAAAAAAGTGTCCGTATCCAAGTGCATTACCGCCATAGCGATTGTATTCATTCTTGGTTTGGACAGCGCTCCACGGACTTCCCCAGGTTGTGGCGACCCAAATGAGTTGGCCGTCAATTTCTTTAAGGATCGGTTTCCTGGCATCTGGATTCAACACCTGTGGCCAGATCTCCTGCTTGAACCGATCAGTAGCCTCGTAAGCACGGACGGCTTCGACGATCAGCTTCTTAGCTTTCTTGATGGATATGCCTTTGCGGTGAAGGATAGCTTCGCCGGTAACACCGTAATGGATGTCCGACTTCGGGACAAGCCGAACCTCAAACTTCGGGCCACGGATCCGGCGGCCATCCACCCGCTTGATTTTATTATAGTCTCCCTGGACGTATCCGGTATAGCAGAACACGTTTCCGAAGTCGCCGGTCCGGATCTCGATATCATAGCTGCCGGAGAACTCCCACTCCCCATCAGGATACGGGGACCCACCTCTTGCGTTAAGTCGCACCAAGGTGTATGGCTCTTTCTCCTCCCAGCGTTCTTCCCCCCATCCGGTGTTGTATAGCACATTCCCGTTGTCGAGCAAAATAACCTTGCTTTTCATTTCAGCCCTCCTTACGCATAAAAAAAGACATCCCCCATCTTACACATGAAGGATGTCCTGGTCAATCGTCAGGCCAATTGTTTATTCTTTCGCTTGAGCATCCGTTCAATCGCCAAGGCGTGAACATCAGGGCCTCGATGATGCGAATCTCTTCCGCCTTCAATGATGGCGGCGGCCAGCTCGGACTTGCGATTAATGATCTCCAGGACCTGCTCGTCATAGCTATCGCCCATGCAGTAATAATAAATGGTGACGTTGCTGAACTGGTTCCCTGTCCGGTCAATACGACCGTTTCGCTGCTCAACCCAGGTATGGTCCCATGGCATATCAACGTGGATCAGGTAATTCGCCACCTGAAGATTTAACCCCGTTGATCCTGCGTCAGTCGAAATAAATGCTTTAATCTCTGGATCCTCACGGAATCGTTCGACAGCGAATTGTTTGCCGCCCTCGCTCATCTCACCATGATAGATCACTGAGTTAGGCAGCTGTTTGTGTATCAGCTGCGCCATGCCCTCAAATCGAGTAAAGATAACGACTTTGGACTTCGGCTCATCGAACGTCATGTTCTCGTAGAAGTCTTTAAGGTGCTCAATTTTCGGAGACTTTAACGATTTTGGGTCCAATCCAAACTCGGTGCGGATCCGTTGTGCCATCTGAGAAGCGCTGTTATAAATGAGCTCTGGGGAGTCGCAGGTTTCGATTAAGAAGGTAGTATATCCTTGCGCCAGCGCATCGAAGTAGTCTTTCGCTTCTTGCGGCGAAACACTTTGTCCGTTAAGGAATGTGTAGCCGTTGATCCCTCTCGCCTGCTCCTTCACATCAGCCAACTGCTGCAGTAAATAATTGTGCAGCTTGTCTTGAAGATCGGTCATCTCTAAGAAGACATGGCTGTGTTGAACTTCCGGTAGCTGCTGCTGGATTTCCGGCATATCCTTCGTCCTTCTGATGAAGTACGGTGCAATTCGATAGTATAGTTCGCCCTGGTTCTGATAACCAGTGATGCCATACTTTTTGGAATAGGTGCAATACCTTTCACGGAAGTATTCCCATGGTCCAAGAATATTCTCGTCCAGGAAGTAAAACAGACTCCACACTTCTTCGGCTTTCCCCTGCAGCGGCGTGGCCGTCGCAATAAAACGGTATGGAATATGTTTCAGCTCATGGGCACCCATTGCGTTCTGGCTCGGCTTAATGTCCAGATAAGCATCTGTAACACCCGTCTTTATTTTCTGTGCTTCATCAAGAGCAACTACATCGATCTTAATCGATTTTAGGATTTTCATGAAGCTCTCTGATCGAAGCATCTCGTAATTAACTACAAGGAATTTAATTTCTTTGCGCCGGCCAAATTCTCGAAGAATCTTGCCTCTTCGATCGGATGTGCCGGTGGCGGCCAAAGCTGTCTCGCCTGTGAATTTCTCAATCTCTTTCGCCCATTGTCGTTTCAAACTGTTGAGCGTAACGATGAGTGCTTTTTCAGCTTTACCCATTTCATTAAGCTTCATGATCGCACCGATCAATTGAGGCGTCTTCCCCAGCCCGCAGCCGTCAAACACAGCGCCAGATCCACGGTCGATCAAAAAATTAGATCCAACCTTCTGGTACGGGTACATCGGTATGAGGAAGTTTTTGAACTCCCCTTCAGACTCCCATTGCAAATGCTGATTAACAAGCTCATTATCAATTGGGACATCTTGTACAATTTCAGCAAGAGGAGTCATCCAACTGATTTGATTGTTGAAGCAATAAAGAAGATGGCCGATATGAGTACGTGGAAACATCCACTCCCCTGTGGCCATGTTGAAGGATCGATCTGGAATTGACCGCACTTTTTCAAGGGTCAGATCAAAAGTCTCCATGGAATCGAGAATCTTCACGTATATATTATTATATTGCGATCGAACCTGTATCAAACGAAACCCTCCTCGGGGGCAAAAGGACCCATAAAGTATAGCATTAGGTCCGTCAATACGATATCCAATGCTCCTAGAATATTATAGCAATATTCGGTGAAATGTGCATCGGGTGCTGCAAGGAAACTTTACCCACAGCACCCAATACGACTATCTTGGCTGCCATCCAGACGCAACTGCACCGGCGGCCATACCGAATGGGCCAACATTTCCGGAAGCTAAAGTAGGCTCTTGGACTCTTGTGGCCTGAAGTGTATGTCGAATACTGTCATAAGCTACTTCCATGGCCGTCCGAAGAATTACTTTCTCATAGGCCAGCGCCAATGCTTGAAACTCATTAGAAATATCTCGGCGCCATACGAAGCTAGCATTAGGATCGACCTGAGATACGCCATTCATACCTGACTGCATCGCTGCTCGTACATAAGGAAAGGTGTTTTCCCCCTCCTGAAATACTTGAATGAACCGTGCGCTGTCCGGAGCGAACTGAGCATTGCGCTCATTGAACACGTCAATGGCTGCATCCCACTGCTTGTCGGACCCCACCATGTGACGTTTTCCAGGCTCCTGTTTGCTATTCATAACCGTGAAATTAATGGACAGCATATAGAATGGCGAATTGGAGTCAAGGATCGAAACTGTGATTGTATTGCTATGCTCTTTTTGCATGCAAGCAAAACGAGAAGTAATGCGACCCGTTCCGTCTCCGAACTCATAGGCTGCATGCTTCCGACCACGCAGCTCTTGCACGCCTTCGCCGGCGAGAAAACGCTGATCGACAGACATGACTGCATTGTACAGGTTGCTGAACATGGTAATACCAAGAGACCCGAACGCCTGCTTGATGTCGTACAAGCGCTGACGGTCATGCGTCAGCTTTGGATAATAAGTGAGCGACCAGCCATTTGTGATGGAACCCTCAGCTACATCAGTGACGATTACCGGATACTGTTCATAGCGATTCTTTTCTTTGACTTCGACACGGATGCTGTTTTTAATTACGTTCTGGATAAGTTGAATCATTGGATATTTCCTCCTCGAAATTGGGTTGGTTTAGGTTCCGTTTCGGATCCATTGATAAATGAGCCAGCAAATAAAAATAAGCGGCAACGCCATAACGTTGCCGCCAATAAGACAGATGACGCCAATCACGACCAGCGCCTTATTCATCTTCGAAGGGATTGCACATTGTTGGCCATGCGCTCGACGTTAAGCTGAAGATCTTCCAGCATGGCAAGCCGAGTCAATGTGAAAAGAGCCAGATTATGATGACCAGATGCAATGAAGCCTTCTACCTGGTCGCCGAGTTGTTTGATGGCATGATTCAAGGAATCACTAGCAACCGACGCTTCGATAGACGACAGGATCGATCTAGCCTCTTGAGCAGAATCGCAAGTGGCAAGATTTAAAGACGTTTTGTAATTCAACATGATGTATATTCCTCCTAATATAATTTTCGCAATGAATGAAGCCGACAGGCTTGGTTTAAGCGTGCTTCCGGCGACGGCGCAACATTTCTTCATGCACCTCTTCTTTGACAACCTTGGAGGGCTCCTCCTCGATCAGCGTCCAGCGGAAGTACATCACAATGACAGGTATCATCAGAGCAAACATAACCAGTGCAAGCGGCCCCAAAGCGATGGCGATTCCTAGAAGCAGGATCCCGATGGGCACATAAAGCTTCGGACGATCGATTGCATAGTCGATAGCTGCGCAAATTTTATCTCGCATACCTCTCCCCTTCTCTCTCATTGAGCTATGGCCACGTCGAAGAATGTTTTCTTCGCTTTCATGGCGTATTCCGATGCAGTATGAATCGCACGAAGATTGTTCTGCGGATCTGGACTTTCCTTCTGGAAGTGGCATTTATACGAAATGCATTTTTCCTCGAGCAAGGCAGACAGTTCACGCCAGAGATCCTCGTGCTGCAGCAGCTCCTTCTTACGGCCCTTTGTGAAATCCTTGGCCGCCCACTTACGCAAATTCTTGTTGATGCCGGCGCTTACTTGCGGCAGCGTCGTATAGACGTGAACAAACATTGGGTGTTTGATTTGTTTCAAAGCCTCCACAACAGCTTTTAGCGTCATCCGAGTTACGGTAGAACCATCCAGCCCATAGCCGGCAACTTTCTTGGAGTAGTCCACCCCACCAATGTGGGATCGCAGGATGGCAGCGTATCCTCCACTCGTTTCGTCGATTGCTGCAGTGCCGCTGATCCAAATATCGCAACGCATTGCATCAAATTTAGCTTTTCCTTCTAATGTCATGCCTTTTCACCACCTTCTTGGAATAGAAAAAGACGGGCTAATACCCGTCTTATTAGAGCTCGTACAAATAAATGGTGCGACCATGGAAATCAGAGACTTCCTTGATCATGCTTTCAATGATCGTCCACTGCCCTCTCGCCAGTCCGGCCCCGATCCGGTACGGAAGCCCGATCTTCGGGTTCGGGATTACTTCTCGCTCTTCAAGCAGCTGAACGAACTGCATCATCTTATTGAGAGCCGATCGTAAGCCCTGGTAGTTGGTATAGGTCTTGTTCTCTCGCCCGTAATCGTACTGGCCGTAGAGATTGAAAACTGCGATCCTACCCTCCCCCATTTCATGTTTGCATACCGCATAAGAGCAACTTCCAAGGCGATCCCGTGGCTGAGCGGGATAGTTCGTATCCGAATTGCGAGCTATGGGATACATCTTGGCAATTTGATGAGCAATGCCGGACCCCATGGTTGAAAAGCAGTTGGCCTGGTGGCCGATGATATTGCAATCGCTAAGAAGCAGATTGCCCTTCATATGCTTGATCATACGGCTGCTACCTCCTTTGATTTAGCGATCCGATAGATCGCCCTCGCCCTTTGATAAATCTCTGGACTACCTTTGACATAGGCTTCAGCAAGCGTGGAATGTGGATACGAGCGATATTCCGCCCCCTCACTACCATGTCTTGCGATGACTGTACCGCCGGCTCCACCTTGATTGCAGCTGTACCAATCAATCCTCTCTGCTGTCACCTGTTCACTTGTGATGTAGGTGCATTCGAGGCAGTCATGATTATGAAATGGCACTTTGCTGCATTCATCTGGACGAACACGAATGCTGTATGGAAGCTCACCAGTTTGCGACAACCCGAAGTCTCCCATCCTAGACACCATGACGATTGTCCAAAGGTCATTTTTAAAAATAACCTTCTCCCCCTTCGTCATGTTGTTGTAGCCGTACAGATCAGGCTGCATGAGATGCTGGCTCGTCCATTTATGGGCAATATTGAAAATCCCTTCTCTTCCAGGATTCATGTGGATCCACTTTTCTGGCACCGTCAGCAGCCAATGCGATTCAAGATCAAGTTCGGTTGGCATATAGTCCGGCTCGTCCAAGTGGTCAATCTGAGCTCCGTAATAGGTGCGAAGATCCTCGATCGTGAGCTGCAGCTCCCTCCCCTTATGATTAATAGCCATCTCTGTAAACCGCTGTTTTTCGGCTACAGTGCGCTTATCCAATTTGTTCAGGATTTGTGCGGCTATCGTTGCACCAATATGGATATGAGCCCCTTCTCCGTTCTTGAAAATGAACCAGTAATTCGTGGATTCACCGGTCAAAAAGCAGATAATCGGATCCGGATTCATATCCCAGTGAATTGCAGAATCATCAATAATAATGCGCATATCTCCCACTTCCCTTTCCTTTAAAATTGAGCTACATCAGAGGCATTTAACTTGATTTCGCCCTTGCTGTTTTGCTAAATATAAGGCTTGATCAGCTTCCTTGAACGTTTCTGCGAGGTCGTTCCCTTGAGCGACACCAATAGAACATGTGACCTCCTGTTCCCCTGCTCTGACCTTTGACTTAATCAGCTCGAGCAATGATTGACCTCTATCAAGGGCTATCTGAAGGTCAACATCATGGAGAACAATGACAAACTCCTCTCCCCCATACCGGTAAAAGACATCGGCTGGTCTTATGTGCTGACGAACGACTGCACCTACCTGTTGGAGCACGGAATCCCCCATCACATGGCCGAAGGTATCATTAATGGATTTGAAGTGATCCAGATCGAGCGCTAAGACTGCCATTTCCTGGCGGTCCCTCCTCTTCAGATCCATTTCCCATGCCAATCGATTGAATGCCTTGGTCAAAGTGTCGATCATCGCATGCTTTTTCAGCGTTAACTTGCCTATCAGGTAGTAATTCATAGCTGAGATGGCCAAGGCGACCGATATGATAGCCTCTGAGTGACCTCCACGACATGTCATAGCTACTATTACAGAGGTGAATCCGCCATACATGAAACCTGATAGCCGCAAAATCAGGTGATTCATACCTACATCAAACCCTTTCAGATACTTTCCTCAAAGATTATTCTATGAAATCTCATGGATAGCGGGTTACTTCATTGATAGCGAGTTATGAAATCTGAAGTATAGCGACCGATGCGCATAGCTATATGTATGAGATATCATGTAGGGCGAGTTGCATTTCGACCTACATCATAGCTCAGTATATGAACTATCATGTAGAGCGAGATACCTTAATTATCTAAGTCGATGACCTATGATATAGGGCGGGGTATAATCTATAGCTACACCTATCAACTCTGGTGTTGAGCGGATTGCTCAGATATGCTATACATAGAGTAGGGGAGGTGTTTTTATTTATGGCAATTCAGCGTGAAGTGCCGTTTGTGACGCTCGGCGATGCCTCCGAGATCCTGGGTACTCCGCAGCCGACGCTTCGTGGATGGGCAGATATGCTCGAAAACCACGGCGTACACTTCGTGAAGCGCAACGAGCGCAAAGAACGGCTGTTTTATGACACGGATATCGAGATATTCAAATTTATCAAGGATCAAAAGGAAGTACATGGCCGAAAGACGACCGGTGAAGACCTGGCCCGCATGATCTATGACATGGCTAACGAGACTGGCGCATTTGAGCTTCGCAAGCCAGACGGGGAGTTCCCGTTGCCGATACCGGCGCCGCAGCTTACATATGTGGACATGGATCGCCTAATGCAGCAGGATGCATTCCGAGAATGGTTCGTCGCTTTGAATCAGGAAATGAACAAAGAGACGCTGGAGAAGATTGATTCTCTGGAGAAACAGGTTGTGCTGGCCAAACAGGAGCAGATCCAGAAGATTGAAACCCTCGAACAGCAGCTGGCTCACTCAAAGAACGAACAAGCAGTAAAGATTGATAAGATCATCGAGCATCAAGAGAAGAGGGACCGAGAGACGATGGCTCACCTCAAACAGTCCTTGGCTCTTCGACAGTACATGGCTTTGCCAGCATGGAAACGAATGTTTAAGTCTCCGCCGGAGATGGACGCCCAAGAATAGGGGCGTCCTTTTTTCATACCGTTAATTCCTAATATTCCATAAGAACATGATTACGACATTCAATAGTTCATATTAAATATGAACATATAACGTATAAAGTAATAACGGTACGTAATATGACGTTACTTATTCTTAAAGATTGGAAAGCCAGGGAAGGTAAAGCCTTCGGCATCAGCGCCAAGGAAATGAACGAACATGCCACTATCGATTGGATGTTGTTCATGAGCCGGCTTACGTACCTCACGGACGATATCGAGCACAGCCTTGCCGATCGCAGCCATGTGCTCAGCCTGCTCCCGAATGCCGCCTTCAACTTCATGCTCGATCTTCAGCTCTTCGACTTCAACGGAAGCGACTGCTTTACCGTTCGATTCGTCGTTTTGCGGCCCTTGGATGTTCACGTTAACCTTCAAGCCTTTAATCGTGTATGCGTATTTCATGGATAGTTCCTCCTTGGGAAAATAGGGGTATGGTTAAGTAAATCGTATTGAATAGGTGCGATAGCACCCTCTGTAATAGCTGTGAGTTCTGATAGAGCCCGCAGGTTATGCTCCTTGCAGCTGCGCCTTGACCTCTGCAAGACCCTCTCGAATAGCTTTCTTTGCAAGGCCATCAGCACGTTTATGTAGTGGATCCGCATCACTCGTCTTAACAAAGCGCACTTTATGATAATCAACCAGTTCAAACAGGCGTTCCCAAAAGGGCCGGTGCTCAACGAGCTTGTTCTTAGAGTTCCTCCAGCCGTTAGCTATCCATCTACCACGCCAATCATGATCAAAACAGTTGCGCACCACGCTGGAGTCTGTTTTGAGAAGCACTCTGCTAGGCTCGATGATAGATTCAAGTGCCCTGATCACAGCAATGATTTCACTGAGGTTATTAGTAGAGTAGGGGATGAAGCCAGTCTTGATTTCTTCATCACCATTCGGGTATACGAATATATTGGACCAGCCGCCTGGACCTGGATTTCCAGAGCAGGCGCCGTCAGTATCGATGATTACGTCTTTCATGTTCTACACCTCGGCAATTGGTTTTTTATAGCTACGACCTTTCTTTACTGTGGTGTAGCTGATCGTGACTTCACGGGTATAGCTGAATGGTAGCGAACAGTGACCGCAATCGTGTTCGGCATCATCACCGCTCCATTCGAAGCAATCATGGTCTTCATGCCCGCAATGAGGACATACGGCATGTTCTGTATCCTCGGTATCATGTTCATCGCCGAGATCAATGCGGCGGGCAACAGCAGCCCGTATCTTAAAGGATTTTTGGCAGAAGGAATACGTCTGGCCCCTGATAACGATATGATCGTGAATACCAGGCTCGACATCGATCTCGCAGAGCGGGATATGATTATCCGTGATCTCATCGTGCAGCATAAGCGAGAGGCCCACAATGTCACGATCGTAGATCTTCCACTTATCGCTCACCACTTATTCGCCTCCAGTGACTCACGCAGCTTATAAACATCAGCAGCCGTTACCATCTGAGTGTAATCCTCACGATTTGCTTTGGATCCACCCTTGAAGTTCTTGTCAACGAATACTCTCACTGCGCCAATAAGATTCTCGGCACGAGTGCGCCACATTTTGCATGCTTTATCGCACATATCCCATTCTTTCTGAATGCGCTGATTCTCTTCCGTTAAACGCCATTTCTCTTTAGAGAGAACAGGATTCTGATTCTCGTAGTGCTCCAAGAGATTCAGCGCATCCTCCAGTTCACTCCAGGTTAAATGTCCAGCTGTGTATCTTTTCTTGAACCATTCTAAACGTGAGCTCATACTACCATCTCCTTGTTGGTCTTGTAATTCACGACACGTAGCAGCAGCTCGTGGCGCTTTGATATATCAATCATGTGTTTCGTTCCCTTGGACAAGCCGTCCCAAAAGCAAACGCATGCGCCACCTGGTCCAGCTTCTTTGGCCATCTCACTATTACGCATATAACCGGCACTCTTGCCGTAACGATCCCAATCAGCGGCAGCCTGGTGGATGTAAATCCCACGCTCCCTAGCATAATCCTCACCCATGGTATCAGCTCCACGAGCCATTCCAGAAATGATGACGATTTGTTCTCGATTGGTGTATTGTAGATAGTAATCCAACCATCTGCATGCCATCGGATAATCAACGAACTCCCGATAACCGGCAACAATAATACGAAATGGCTTTTGATCGCCGAGATCTCGCACGTCCTGTATTGATATGATATTGGCATCGTGCCTCCACCATGATGAAAGATCGAATTCAGTGTCAGCATAACCAACCTGTAGCTCATCTCTGGATGTGTGATCCCTGTACTGTATCATAAACATGCAATGCATTACACCACCTTATCAACAAGATTCATTATATGCCAAAATGAATGCAGGCGATAGCCGGTTTAGGGGGGAACAATGAGAACACAGTGTGTCTATTTTGTGAACTATACATATAAATCTATAAATACCCCAGGTTTGTCGGTATATATTATATATAGATACACTTTAAGTTGTGTAACACATTACGACATGATTATTCAAAACAATTAGGAGCCATATGGAAAATATGGAAATATAGCATCCTCAAGGTTCAAGGCGATGGGCATCAATACACGGTCATGATACATAACCGTCACACATCGTTGAGGATACATAATCTTCACCATGACATGGTGCTCCATATAACCCTGGGGCTAGTCTGCCCTCCAGCGGCTGGCACATAAAACCCTAGTCATAGGGATGCCGGCTGAAAGAGGGCAGGGGCCAATACCAAAGCATGAAGCCTATAGTCCCCTGAAAAGATAGGCAAGGATCCGAACCCCATAATAGATCACAACGCCAATCACTCCGATCACGATCATAGCAACAATAAGCCCGATCACAAGCTGAAGAAGCGGCCAAAGCATCATGATGCTCAGACCGCCAATGAGAACGACTAGGAAGGCTCTGACGTGTAACGGCAGCCTATTCCAGCTCATCGTCATTTTCTTCTTGATAGGGAGTATTCGGATTCGTGTCGGGGGAGATAAAGCCGAGCTGCAGCAGCTTCGATTTGGTCTTATTGAAATCAAAGAGATCGAACAGCTTCTTGCTAAAGCGGGCGCCGCCAGGGTGCAGCCACGCCTTCTCAGAATCAACGTACACAAAGCCAATATGCTGCATCATTTGCCGCTTGTAGAAGACTTCTCGCCTGGCCGCCGCATATTTTTGTATCATATGAAGCGGCTTCTTACCTGTTTGTGCCACAATGATTCCTCATTTCTCTGTAATGGATTACGACTGCGGGATGCCGACCCGAAATGGCCGATTTAATGCGACATTATAAGGCACGACAACCTTCTCGCCGTCCCAGAACTCAGCCACAAAAGTATCACCGTTGATACCAGCTGAGCAGGCAAGGCGGCGAGACACGAGAAATGGCGTGTACGCTACAGAATTACCGGCAACATCATAGGTCAGGATACGATCGAGCCACTGCGTGTTGTACAAATGTGTGAGCACTGCCTCGACAAACTGAGCCTGAATACGGCCTTGAGGACTGTGCTCGCCGGTAGACGGATCGCAAGCGGGATCACCGACGGGACAAACACACCAGCCATCCTCATTGTGATGATAGAGCTGCATCTCCACGTCATCCTCCATAAACGTAAAGATGGCATGCTGCGGGACATAGGCTAAAACATCTTTCAACTCCATGGACAGTACCTCCTTGTGTAATGCATTACATTATACCATTAACGACGGCGTTTTTGATCAGAAAATATTACTTCGGCCAGCAAGGTAAATAACCATGCCAGCCGAGCATTCTTGGGCAGCAGCGTCCATATAATTGACCTCACGATTCGTTTGGCCTGATACATCAGAACGGCACCGTTGCCGCTTTCAGATCAGTCATGAGCAAGCTGCGATCGGCCACATACTTCAGGTATGCGTCTTTCGCTTTGGAGAGCAGGCCACGGTTCAGGTATTGGACGCCATAATTAGTGGCCACCATCACGGCGAATTCTTTCTCAATTGGCTGGATGCAGAACCTGCGGATCGCAAGATCATCCGGAGCGGAAGAAGTAGGCGGGGAAGGGGGAGCGGGAGGCAGCGTGTCCGTCGGCTTATAGCCGGCAAACATCTGCTCCATCTTCGTGGTTGGATTATGGCAGATCACTTCGTATCCAATGGCTTTGACCGAAGCGAGCAGCTGCTCCAAATTTGCTGCGTATTCAATCATGGTTCCAGGGAAATCAGCGGCAATGGCAATGATATCTGCCTTCTTGCCTACCAAGATACGCTTTTTCGATTCCTCGACGATATAACCGTATGCTTGTTTCATGTTAATAGCCTCCTAAGATTGATTTGGGTATTCATTATTTTTTCATCATGCGTTGAACTTCTCGGATAATGACGGGCAGGACCTGCGGCTTGGAAACAACACGCTTTTTGAAGAACATGCGGTACACCAGCCACACAGCCAGGACACACAACAGGGCAGGGACCAGGGCGGCCACGATGCCGAGGATAGCGGGGATAACAGTAGGGGCGAGGAAGATGATAACAAAGATGGCACAAGTCATCTTAATTGCATTCGTCACAGGAAAACCTCCTATTTTGTACTTCACATAGAATCATGCCGATAGGCATAACCAAGTGAGCCATACCCTCAAATAGAGGGCCCGCACTGAGCCAAAGGCCTGTTTATACTCGCTCAGTCGAGTTAATGAATCGTACCGGATCGAAGAGCAGCCAGACGTTTACGAGCCCGATCCCGGATCTCTTCACGTTGAGCATGACGATCAGCTCCACTGAATACATTGATCTGCTTCCAGCCTGCTGCATCGCAGAAGTAGGATGCCTTCATAAACTTGTGTTCACCGTGCTGCAGCGTAACGATATCGCCACAGCTCATTGACCAACCCTTGAAATCATCAGGAATCTGCATATTGAAGATACCGAACAACTCCTCGAGAATACGTTCGGACTGCTTGTGAAAGTCGAGTAGACAATCGGAATATTGGATCCCCATAGATGCCAGGTCACGAGAATAAACCTCGTTGAAGGAATCGATATCGAAAGAATACTGATCGAGATCCTCGTTGTGCTCCATGAATGGGGCATTGCGCAGCTTCAAGATGCTAAGGAACTGAAATGCAAACTCAATGTTGCCTTCCCGCTTCAATTGGTGGATAGTAAAATGCACAGTATGTTCCCTCCGATACGAAATATGTAATATAACGTACTGAAATAAGAAAAAAAGGCCATCTATGCGATGGCCACGATAAACTGCTGTTGCTTGCAGATCCTGAAGAAATGCACCATGTCCAAGTAATAAGCATGGTCGATCCCGAGATCCTTGGCCCGCTTCAGCGATGTGTCAGCATCGAGAATCATGAGAGCTTGATCAAGCTGCTCCTCAGTAAAAATAGGCGGATTATCCAGGTTAATCATCATGAACGATGAAAACAGCTCGACGAATAACCGGCGCAGCGGGGTGGACCAACGGAACATTGGCGTGCCGTCATAGATAAACTGCGGCATGGTAGCAAACGGGACAGCGGGGGCAAAGACCAAGCAAGGGCGATTGCCATGAATACCACTCACGTATGCATATACATCGAGACCCATTATTGTTGCACCTCCTGAACGGATTGTAGTGTGGCCTGCAAATCAGCAATGGACATGTTCATCAGCATGTCTGTGATTTCTTCCAGCGTATAGCCCTCGGCCTTTTTCTGATCAGTAAACTTCCTCATAAGCTCAAGCATGGCACGCCTCCAAGACAACAATTTTGCATCAATAGGAATGCGGCCGACAGGCCGGCGGGTAACGCTAATCGAAACGCTCGCCTGTTTCCTCACCCCATTGCCAACGTGGTGCAAGAGCTTGGCCGGCGCCATTGTATTCCACGCCGCATTTGCATTTGTTGGCCCACGAGCTGGAGAGCACAACCTTATTCTCCTCGCAATAGCGGCAATCGATCGTGCGAACAATACGTTTTGACATTAACCATTCACTCCTCAAAATGAAATAAGGCTCCCCATTAGGAGAGCCCGCCTTTAGCGCAACAGCTACATATAGATACAGCATGAAAGCCATGTGCTTCTTTACCTGGGTCATCGTAAAAGCCCTCGATGAAACGTTCACCACAAAATTCGCACCATGCCCAATCGTAGTGATCCTTACCCCACACCAATTCTCTGATCGAAACCATAAGCATAGCATCAGCCTCCCGTGTATTCATCACAAGGAAGCATGCCGATAGGCATATCACGTATGATCACGTAAGCGACTACCCGAAGGGTATTAACTCCACACGAGTGATCATGGCGATCGGAATAATGCGGTAAAGGTAATAATCGTCCTCCGGCTCACCAACGAGAACACGGTTTCGAATTACCAGGGTGGGAGGGGAAGAATGGGAGGAGACGATCATGCCACGAGCAGACCATTCTCTATTAGCCTCAGTGAACCAAACATCAACCTCATCACCGTGCCGGTACTCTTTATCCAGAAGCGGGACAGTTATGTAATGCAGCACAAGATTCATGATGTATGCTCCCACGGATAGATCCCAAGGATCTGGGGTGTCGTGGCAAAGAAATTGCCCTCGGTGATCGAATCATCAGGGTTCTTAATGGCATCGAAATACAACGTCGTAAATTCTCCATCTGCATGGCGTACACGGGCGGTTATCCAGCCAGGCTCATTTACATTGGCGTGCGTGCTCTTCATAAGTAGCCGGTAAAACACGCCTGGACAAGTCTCGGCAATCGTCAGGGGGCGGGGGAGAAGATCGAGATATTCAGAAATGAGCTCCATAATGCCTCCTTAACCATATACGCCATAAATGCGATTAATATAGGTCTCCCACGAGTTTGGCCGAGGAACAAGGGAGGCAAGGGCTAATTCACAGGGCAGGAATTGCACCATAGATTGCCGGCCTACCATATAATCAGTCTCCGGATCAAATGGTAAAGCAGGAGCGAATTCATAAAATGTTTGACCACATTGATCAACTGGCCCCACATATACTCCACGGTATGAAAGATTAATGCCCGGAATAAAATAGAGCTCGCCAGGAGTCAGGCGAGGCTCAATGTAATGTGCAATAAGCTCCACTATACAGTCACCTCCGGGATCGGGATCGGAAGCACCCAATCGAAACACAGATCGTCACTTGGACGAGCCAACGAAAAGCCCTGTTTACGACAGAACGCTGCACATTCTTCCGTTAGCACACATTCCATCTTTAGCTCGGGAATACGATGCTGCAGGCAAAATTCCTTGCACCATTCCACGATAGCAGAGCCAATTCCATTGCGAGTATGCCCCTCGCCGACATCAATGCGAGCGATCGTCATACCGTATTCTGGCAGAACACGGATATAAAGATCGAGACTATCATTCACCAGAAAGATGCCATTACCAAGGCCTGGTTGATCAAATACCTGGGCGCCATATAGATCAGATAACTTATGAGCCAGAGGATCATACCAGCGGCGTGGAAGTTTGGACATGATCAATCCTCCCCAACGTAAGGTTCAACACGATAGCCACAAGCAAGCAGATACCACTCTGCTTCTGGGGATACATACCCGATCGTCTCAATTACCGGATAAGTACGGCCACCATCCTCGGAAGGGCCGGACCGACCAGCAGGCTCAAATGCAACAGACTCCACGCACAGCAGCTCATGATATAACATGCGGCCATTCGGATTTGTAACAGATACTCGCTTCTTTCCACGGCGAATAGGATGCGGCAGCTCATTAGTGATAGACAATGATAATACCTCGTTTCTTTGTAGAGTATAGCATCAAATAGAATGGAGGCGACAGCCTCATCGAGCGAAGGATCGCCGGCGAATCAGATTTATTTCCTCCGGGAAGAGCAATACATTCGACTGTAGCATCCGCTCCTTGCTGTCACGCTTATATTGCACAGTA
This sequence comes from Paenibacillus rhizovicinus, assembly GCF_010365285.1. Taxonomy (NCBI): domain Bacteria; kingdom Bacillati; phylum Bacillota; class Bacilli; order Caryophanales; family Paenibacillaceae; genus Paenibacillus; species Paenibacillus rhizovicinus. The sequence goes on along the minus strand of NZ_CP048288.1, from coordinate 108,726 downwards.
TCTTGAAACTCGTGAGCCATATCACCGAACACACTCCGATTCCCAATATAGGTGCCAGAATAGTTATGATCGGCGCACTCGACCCAATAAATTTGGCCAACAACAAACTTGTCGATCAGATAAGCACGAATCAGTTCCATTAAGCACTCTCCTGGGACACAACATCAATGATTTCTGAACGCTTGATCACATGGTCAATAAAACCTTCAGCAGACCTCTCCCGCAGTACGATCCAATGGTGCGTCACCTGGCGCAGGTCGCCATAATGAAACTCGGTATAGCCGTAATCGCCATCTTCATCGAGTTCGCAATCGGTATGTTCTACCTTCAAGCGAATGCCGAGATCATAGCCATAACTATGACCGAACCGGGCGAATACAAAGCGGGAGAGCTGGGTGCAAGAAAGGTATTCCGCAATTAGCTCCAATACAGTCACATCCTATATCTGTGCAAGGTGACAATGCCGCCACCATTGCATAATGTACAGGGCGGATACGAATACACGTAACGCCCATCAATGAACGAAACACGCTTAATCTTACCAGTGCTGCTGCACGAGGGACAGGGGACAAGCTCAAGACCACTAAGGTCCAGATACATACGGATCATCTCCATGGGGCAATCCTACATGCAGCCGCAGAACGGATAGTTCTCGCACACGCACATGTCATCGATTACCTCGAGATCCTCCTTATACAGCAGGGAAGCGGGATCGGAGAAAGGAAGATCATCAACAGCGATTTGTTCAGTTAACTGAGTCGGGTCCATAGTACACCTCCTCTTTCGTATGATTGCACAAAGGACAGTAATACTCATAAATCATATAACCAGAACGACCAAAAGTTCCGATAAGCGCATATTCATGCTTACACTCTATATAGGCAGAGACAAGCTCCACTATAATTCATCCTCCCATATACCGCAGACCTCGCAAAAGCATTTATCCTCTCTCTCATCAAGAGCCCAGTTATGCTTGCACTCATTCCAATGCAGACGGATATTACGTATCCTTTCACTGTATAGGGATAAGATGTTGGCACCATGTCCGCCGCTGCGATAGAAGATAAGGATCTGTATTCGGTCCTGACCACCAGAGCGCCAATGCTTCATGCATTCAGCTATAAAGGAAACAGGAGTGCCATCCTGTAAAGTATATTCAAACCTATAGACAGAGCCAGGCAACATATCCAATGGATCGGGGATAACGAAGCTATTCATATAGCCAGCAACAAGCTCCATTAATCAACATCTCCAGCAGGAAAGTAGAGATCCTTCACCTGATCCAAAGGATATCCATACACGGCATGCTTCTTGGCAGAACGTCCGTACATTGCATACTTATCATCAATGATCATAAACATCAGGCCGGCGGAAATATCGAAACCATGAACATTACCCGATATCTCATAAGACATCGTAGGAGCAGTATAGGTGAAACCTACATAGTCACCTACACGAATCTCGATATCATGAAGCATAAACGATTGATGCACACAGCAGTATTCATTAACGAGCTCCAAAAGCTAATCACCTCCGGTAGCGGGACGGGACAGGATGAACCTCAATCCCGTATATATAGGGAAGCTGGTAATGATGAGGAATGCCGTTATTGTCATCATCGACGACAAGATACTTGAATACCTCGTGGCTCATATCAACACGACGGAAGAATCCACGTAACTCTCCAGCTCCCAGAAAGGTGAATGAAATGAAGTCGCCAGCAAAAAGCTTTACTCCCTTCACCTCACAAGATGCATACGCAGCAACAAGCTCCAAGATCATTCCTCCACTATGTGCTCAATGATATCGTAAGGAATATGGACATTGCAGTCCCACTTATTCTTTACGTAGAACCCTGAAGCACTAAATGCTATGATGGTTCCTTGCTCATAGTCCGTACCATAGGGCATATGCTTATGCACGTATATGATCTTCTGACCAGCACGCCAAACACGGCCCAAGATGCGAACCGATAGGATATAGATGCTAGCAAGCTCCATTAAGGCCACCCCACATTCTCTGCAAAAACGATCTTTGCGAGCTCAAAGAATTCAGTACCTTCCCCATCATAGACCATGACATAACCATCGTCATTCATGCCCTCATATACGCCACGGACAGCCTCGCCTTCGAACACCTGAATGTAGATGAATTCAATCACCATACCCGAAGCTATATAGCAGTCAGTAACGAGATCATAACGATGCTCCAGGTAGGCAGTAGCAAGCTCCATTCAATCATTTCAACTCCTTCAGACTATTCGGATCAGCACGACGCAGTATCTCATCATACACAGCATGAGCATACGCCCAATCCTCATAGATTTTATCGTATATGGCTACAGTCTCCATGCCATAGACGCCGCCGACATGCTCAAAGTATTCCTTATCGACAACAATCCTGGCGGGCTGGGGGAAACGATCACCGGTCCTTTGCAAGCGAGCGTAATGCTTAACACTATCCTTGGTGAAAGAGCATCGTCTTAATGGCTTCGCACCCATCAAGGAATCCTCCAATGCAGCTTAATACTATGTATGGCATCAGCATACAGAGAAACACGCTCACGATGGGGCTCAACGCTTCTCGACTGGACACTGAATAACACACGATGCTGATAGGAATGAGTCTCATGCCGAATGCAACGTGCTACATAGGAGACCGGGGGATCATCCAGAAACTGATAGACGAATCCATAGATAAGCCCAGGATTCATACGATAAGCATCGGCGATGATATGACAATCCATATAGGCAGCAGTGAGCTCCATTGTAACCCCTCCGATCTATGCAGCGATCTCGTCGCCAATTAGCAGCTCGTAATCTTCCCATTCCTCATAGCAAGAACAATCCACGACATTGGTTTCACCAACAGGCTGGCAATCGCATCTAGTAATGTCTTGCACCAATTCCTCTTCGTACATATCAAGCAGCTTACGAGCAGGATAGGATGCTTCGACAACCCTGCCTGTAACCTTGCTCGTGACTTTAACTGGGATCCTCAATTTATGCCCCTCCATTCGATATCTGCTGCAGTCTGGCAAGGCCGGCGGCTCCGGGACGATACAACGCATTCCTATCTTGATACTCCACAAACCCGGACATGACGAGAGAGTAGACGATACTACCATATTCCTCATGGCTGATTGCCATAGAACCATGCATCATATGATGCTGCCTCCAGGCGTAGCGGGTAATGCCCTCGTATACAGGATACAGCTGCTGATATAGATCACAAAGTGCTCTGAACACATCAGCAGCCTGCGCCTTACGTAGATCATCTGGCATACTTATCCCGCCCTCTCAATAGCATGTATCTCTTGCTCAGCACATGGAATGCAATACTCCTCACCGGAAGCGGGATTCCGAAAGTATCCACGCTCTTCAGGCGGAATACCATTACCGCATGCAACACAGCTACAGACATATGTAATGTGAGCCACATCTGCAATAAGCATAGCACTACCTCCATCATATGAAATTGGACTGATACAACCGATCGATAATAAACTCACGCAGCCGAGCGACTTCTTGCTGATCCCCACGCTTCACGGCAGCATCATACGCAGCCATGATATCGTCAGGAGACATATCAAGCAGATCACTATTCGTCCGAGACATTAGCTTCACTCCCTTGCTGCTGATAGTCTACGAGCACATGATAGGGATCGAACGTCTCTGCAGATATCATGAACGAGCCGGTGGCCGGAAGGACCTTGCCTTCCTCAGAAACCACCTGGTAGTCGTCGGGAAGAGAGATAAACATAGTATCTGCACGACTGATAAAGAAGCTGCCGGGGACAACGATAAGACGCTTACCCTTACGGATAGCCTTAACAGCAGCATATGGCTTATCCAAGCTACGAGCATAATGACCCTGGAGCGGGTGCATATGTAACACATCCTTTCTTGTAGTTCATCGACTAATGTAACACATTACACAAACCTGGGGAAAGGGGGAGAATAAAAAAAGCTCCCTATACGCACGAAGCATATAGAGAGCATACATAAATGAAGCACCACAACACGAAAAAAGAGAACCACGAGGGCTCTCTCACTTTTTCTCGAAGAGCTGACCGCACTCAGCTAGTGTTGCAGGCAGCGTATAATTCCCGCTCGCCGTTTGGACAACGACTCTCTTGGTTCCGGCATTCTCCTCAGTGCTGACGTACATTACCTCAGACAACGGGACACTGGTAATGCCGTCTTTCTCACACACAGCAATATTCATAGGATCACAACCTTTCTATGTTGATAGTATACCATAATCAGGGGAAAGGATTACCAAGCGAGGAGGGCGGGGGAAGAGAGAGAACTATAGACGATCCTCATTGAAAGGATCATCATACCAATACACATAGTCATCAGTATGAAAAGCAATCGTATAGGCACATCACTTCTATGTATCTGATATGGGCCTCGTATTCACTCGGCCCCCATATGTAGCATTAAGCTTTATACAGATCACGAACCAAAAGAAAAAGGCCCACTCCTAAGAGCGGACCTTCGCAACACGTTTATTCTTACGATTGGCAATAGCCTCTGAAATCATCTGATCACGTTGTTGGTTCTCAACAGGAAGAGATTGCTTTACGTACCCGCCGGCAAGACGAGCAGCGTCATCAAGAGATCTCATTGGCGCATACAGCCTAGCATATGGTCTTGTTCTCATAAGCATCATCACTCCTTAATTAGAGTATAGCATAATTAGCCGGTCAGCTGAAGGGCCATCTATAATCATGTACCCATTTCCGAGATGCTCGGCTCTAATCTTAGGGCCCATATAATAACGCATAAGAGGTACAAATCTTGGCCCCGTCTTCGACTGTAATGCGACGGCCCCTTCGAATCCGAGCTGCTCGCTTCGCTTACACGCAAAAGCAAGCATGTGCTCGCCGATCATCTCGAACTCTTTACCCTTAAAATTATGGGGAGCCGATTCGATCAAGTGTACATAGACATGATCTTCCTTGATCTCGAAGGCAATGCAGCCCTGTATGTAGTCATTACCCTTAATGACCATCTTATACACTTCAGTGCGGTTGTAACGGAAATACAGCGACCAGTCGAATGCCGGCTCCCAACTGTTCGGGCCGCCGTCTTTAACCATGCGCTGCACGTCCCTTGAGGTAAGCGGCTGAAACTCAACCGGATAATGCTCCTTGGATCTACGATGAACAATCAATGATAACGCACCTCGCACGACAGTCTCATAACATATAATCAAGAAAGACGAATAGAACCATCATAACATAAGCATGCTATACGCAACTGGAAATTCTTTCGCCAGGTTTGCTCGTTTCACGGCCATCACACAACACACATGCCACTGGTGAACCTGCAGCCACGCCCTGGGAGGGCATGGACTGCTTTATGCAGATAACATTGCTGAGTTACCCCACGTTTGCTGTTCTGGTGCGAGACGATATCCTGGTGGCTTTCATGGTCGTGTTGCATCATCATGAATGAGGCCGACAGGCCTGTGGTGCGTGCATCGGGGAATGATGCGTGGTCATGATACGGAGGGAGGAGCGGGGTAGCAAATGGGTGGGGCCGCACAGCATGGTGCAAGCACGATGGTGCCGGCTGCATGTGGTTAACCCGAAGGGTGTGTGAATCTGATTTGTCCTGTGCATGACGAACTCTAAAGAGACAGTGACTGTTGCATCACCATCTCCTATCCGATTAGTTAAGCTCGATTGGTTGGCGAGCGATCACTTTCATGTTTACGGAGTGACCACCGTTGTATGTTGCATCTTCTACCGTAACCTCATAAGCAGGAGCACCAGTGAGGAAGCGAAGAGCAGAATCATACAGGATGCCGCATTGTGTCATGGTTCCATTGGCGCTCATTGCATAAATGTTATATGCAGAGTTCTTCGTAAGCAGATTACGCTCATACTTCACGATAACCTTTCCGAAGTTGCGAACAGAATCAAGCATGCGTTCTGCATCCTTAGCGGTATGCACCACCGTGCCCATGTTAAAGGATCCTGCCTTGATTTCGTTCAAGACGGTGCGGCCAGTGTTTCCGAATTGCACATAGCGTGCTGCATTCAGGAATTGACGCTTGGCTGCGGTCCATGGGAAGCCGATGCCGGATTGGTACTCGACCACTTCACCAGTGACATCGTCGATACGCTTATTGGTGCGACGATTAGCATAGGTCATGTGGTAAGCAACATATCCGATGTGAACGATATCGAATCCTTCTTCCAGAGCAGTCATGGATTGCTGAGCAGCATCAACTGCAGATGCAACATCCAGAGCCCGCTCCTTCTCAAGCAGCTCGATCAGTTCCTCCGCCACAGCAGCGTCACCATTGCATTGGGCAAGAGCTTCATCACGAGCAGCTTTGAACCTATCGTATGCGCTGGCGATCGCTGCACCATATGTGCCTTTGATCGGACGGATTGCATCTTCAAGTGCTTTCTGCACAGCTGGTTCGATTGCAATACCTTGCGCCATATCGGTCAGCACGTTATACGTGTCAACGTCATTCATGATCTCATCGAGGCGTGCATCCAGCTGCGTAGCTTTCCAGTTCTTCACATAGGCATGCACCTGAGATAGAACCGAGTTTGTATTGAAGCCGTTCTTGCCTTTTGCTTCAGCAAGCCATACTGGATTGGTCCATACCGTGCGACCGTTCTTCAGTTTGTACTTAGCGAATGTGGCAAGGGATGGATCCTTCAGGAAGCGCAGCTCCTCAGCCAGCTGCTCCATGTAAGCACCGCCGTGTTTCGCACGGTCGATCTCCCATCCTTGGCAAAGGCGCAGCAATTCGATGTAGCTCTCATATTGCTCGATCTCGCTCTTGAGTACAGCGGCGGCCGAAGCATTACGAGGTGCATTCATCTTGTTGCCGTATTGATCCAGGTTGCCGGCGATCATATAGCCGATCTTGCGCACAGCATCAGCCAGCTTCGTAGCGATATTGGTCATGTATCCAATCTTGTTCGGCTCCAGTGTACGGATGACGAACTCTTTGGAAAGCTCATGGATCGCAGAACGGAACTCAGCTGTGTATTGATCCGCTGTGAATTGAATGATAAAATCACGTTGTGCAACATGTGGTGCTTCCAGAGATGGAACCTCACCCGTGTCGCCGCTCCAAGGGCACCCGCTTCCAAAACCAGAGAGGCGTCCATCAGCGTCGTATTTCATGTGAAGATCAAGCACGGGAATGCCTGGTTTCTTCATGACGCTGCGGACGATTGCGTTCTCGGTAATGGTCAAGCCGGTGTCCCCATCATTATCAGCGCCGCCCATAGCGAATGTGCAGAAGTCATGCACACTCATTACGAGCAGGTTACGGAATCCACCCTTCTTCACGGCAGCCTCATATCGAGTGCTCGCTGCCACCTTCGTGATTTGCATCTCCTTGCCAACCATTGGATTACGACCCAGTGCTACATGTTGGCCGGTGATGTCCTCGAGCTTGCCGTTCTCGCCACGACCTTTGATGAAGATCGTGTTCGCTTCAAGACCCTCATTCTCCGGAACCAGAAGATTGCCCTCATCGTCACGAATCTGAGTGATGCCTGCATTCAGGATCGCATATGGATCTTGAACCATGAAGCGATAGTGGCCTTCCACTGGGATGCTGCCATACTGCCATTTCTCCAGCTGCTCATGCATCAGCTCAATCGACCAGCGACGCATCATGGCATCATGTGCTGTGAACGGAGCGTGGTGCAGGAACAGACCATGAGTATTGAAGATGGCTTTCTTCTCAGCTGCTTCGATCTCCTCAAGTGTCATGTCGTTGCCCATGTCTTGAATCGAATACAAGCCCAGACGTGTGGCCATACGATGTGGATCATTCATATCATCCAATACACCGTTCAGATGCACATCCAAGGTGTTGATCAGATCCTTGGCCGTCACCGATGTGCCATGAGTCATTTGATACGGCAGCAGCGTGTACGGTTTCGTTTGGCCCATGGATTTATTGAACAGGGCAACACGGAGTTGGATCTTGAAGTCCTTAGCGATCGCACGATAGTCGCCTTTGACAGCGGACTTCGTAGCAACGATGTTTGCGTCATACAGTGGTTTGCCATTGGCCCCAACGATCGCTCTCATATCCGGAACAAAGACCATCAGGCCTTTGGTGAACGGAGTGAGGCGGATCTGCCAAGCATCAGACTCCTGGCCGAACTCAGCCAAGAGTGCTGCGTATACTTCCTCGTCGCAGAAGACCAGGCCATCACCGACAGCCATGGTTTGATTGATCTCTGCAGCATCGAGGGTCTTCATGGAGCGGGTTTTCGGATCCATGACCTTGTACAGGCCACGCTTCACCACCGCATATCGATCCTCGATCACCATCATCGTGTGACGGCCACCAACGATCATGTACTCGCCATTCTCCAGATTCACCGTATCTTGACCGATGTCGATCGTGCGGGAAGGAATGGAGGAAGTACCAGCCAGACCGAAACGCTTCAGCATCTTCGTGATGTCCAATTCATAGACACCAGCTGCCTTACGTTTCGAGTATGCCAGGAAGTCATGACCCAGCATCATCAGCACTTCGGCTGGTGTATGTGGGCATTCTTCTGACAAGAAGATGCCTTGCAGCTGACGTGCTTGAGATGCCGATTGATACAGGTAGTTGGCACGCACGATCTCACCATCTTCATTTGCGAAGAGGTAGCCGTTACGCATCATCAGCTCCTGCATAGTCAGCAGCTCTTGCGTTTCTGCATCGATCTCATCTTCAGGCAGGGATACATACATGTCCACGACATGCACCCAGCGCATCAGGGAGAGGCGGCGTGGGGATTCTACGATCTCGCCACCAACATTGCGAGTGAAGACCACTTCGACCGGCGCAGAAGCCAGCAGCTCAGAGAGTTGATTCTCCTGGATCACTTGGTAGCCAGTATCAGCTTGTGTGCTGCCTGGATCCGAGTAGTTCAGCGTGGAGAAGATATCCATGCCGTCCAGATCGTAACGCATCTTGTGGACGCTTGCTTTCGACACTTGAACCGATACCCGCTTCGGCTTACGAACCACTGCAGGCAGTTTGTCGTGAGCATTCACGAAGCGCTCGATCTCAGCACGATCAGCATCAGTAAGGCCGGCCACAAGAGCAGGATCACGAAGCTGCACGATCAGGCCCATACCCTCGCCAATACCGAAGAGGATGCGATTGATGATGCCTTGCTCAATACCGAATACCTGCATTGCGCTGATGATGCCTTGGTTGGTTGCCAATGGGTTGTCAGCTGCCACAGGGCGAGCGGCCTTCATCGATTGCTTATGCGACTTGATAGCGTTACGGAGCATCGACTTTCTGGCTTGTTGAGCTTTCATTGTTTCCATGTGTGCTTTCTTAGCGTTACGGTTAGTAGTTGTCATGATAGATATCTCTCCTCAGAGTAAATTGGTTTTGGACTTGCGGACAAAGGGACGGGCGACAGGTGAAGCGGGTATTGCGGTATTGCGTCGGAGAGGGATGACAGTCACTGTCTCGTTAAAGCTCGCCATGCACGGACTACAACTCCTGGGGTGATCAGCCCTTAAACAGGAGAGGGATACGTGGTTGCCAATGCCCTGGGTCACGTACACCCACAGGACACGGCCCGTTCTTCTTGCAGTTCGCCGGAACACAAAAAGAACACGGCTTAAAGATCCGTGTTCCAGCTAGGCCGATTCTGTGTACTGCCCCCATGCGGATCGACCGGCACAAGGGGGAGGGGATGCCAATAGCAGGGATATATCATTTCACCCTGTAATCAGCGAGTCCCATATCGAACCCTGCCAATTAAAGCAGGATTGCGAGCGTGGCTGCGTTCCAGCCGGTCAAGCCCAATTGCCATGCAAGTCCAGATAAGGACAACACGGCCATGCCGCCATAGACCACGCCAAGCGGTGCGGCCAAAGCAGTGAGTCCTGCAACAAGGGCTTGTTTCTTGGCGCCTTGTTTCTTGCGATTGCGGATCAGCTCTGCAACAGCAGCCGCAGAAGCACCTGCCAATAAGGCCGTCCCCAGGGTAGGGGTTGCAATGGCAGCTGCCGTTGCAGCAACCACGCCTACGACGACAGCACCCTTAACAGAGACCTTCTCTGCAGTAGGGGGTACCTTGGCCACCTGTGCAGCATAGCGGGCTGCAGCTACAGGCATAGCCTCGCTACGCTCCACAACCCAGCTAGCCTTGGCTACAGGGGCATGGGATACAGTAGGGGCCTTCTTGGCAGGGGAGGATGCTACATGCACAGGGGCTGCCTGTACAGGGGTAGTGGATGCAAAGCGGCGAAATACCTTGCCTGCCTCACGGGCCATGTCCTCCATCATGGTGGAGAAACTGTTACGGATAGATGCTGCGTTCATGGTAGATCCTTTCTATCCCATAGCGTGCCATATAGGTCACGTCTTACATGGGTGAGCATTTACTGGACTCATCAGCATGGGTAGCACCCATGGACGCACCCCCTTGATACAGGGTGCGTTTCGTCCTTGTCATGCCTTCTCCCTCAGATGCTGCTCATGAGGTATGATGCGGCCAGCAGTGTACACGTACAGTTGGCCATGGTATTCATACACGTAGCCGATACCGCCGCTTACAGGACCCATGTAGAGCCCCTTATGAATGAGGTCCTTTGCATGTGGCATATTAGTTGCCCTCCTGCACAGGGATACTCACCACAGTAGCTGCATCAATAGATGAGCTACCATTGTGCTTGCTTGCCATGTGTACCAGTACACGCACATCCCCGCTATAATCAGGGTTGTATTGCCGTACCAATGTCCATAGCGTATCGCCCTTGCTTGCGACTACATTCTTATAGGTGTAATGCGTATCATGGTGATTGCTTACCAATAAGGTAATAGCAGAACCAAGTACGACACCTACAGTAACGCAAGCAATTGCAAATCTCTTAACATTCACGACTCTGATCTTCATTGGGGTTTCCTCCATATGGCACAGTCCATGTGCCGGCGTTGTATATATAGGGGGTGGGGCACAGAACGTTTAAGTGGTGCCACCCCTATATACCAGCTACCTCGAGCAATTTTTTTTAGAAAAATGGCCCCCTATAGGAAACTTTCCATAGGTTTGTTGTGGCTCAAAATTTTTTTTGAGAATAATTATGCCGCTATAGGAAATGGGGTAAAATGGTAGATAGAATAAGAGAGAGGTGGTGGGCCGGTGAACCCGCAAAAGATCCTTCAAATGGATCCAGGCTCTTTGATGGATGAGCTGATCACAAGTATCGTTCATCAAGTGGACAATGAGATCCCGCATAAATCGTGGTCAACAGATGACCTAGCAGCACTGCAGCTAAGAGAGTACATATCGGATATAGGGTGTAGCGTCAGCTGCACAAGATTTGGCGGAGCTCCAATAGCGATTCAGGAACATTGTTCCATTCAGGATGATGAGAATGAATCATGGAGCGTGGAAACGGCATCGCCGAGCATGGCGGAGTCGATGAGCAGAGCATTCTTACTGTTCCATAACAAGTTTTATGGCACTCATATGAACAGCAGCTTCGAGAAGAAGATGAGCGAGGCAAAGCGAAGACCGGCGAAAATCTACAGCTTTCGAAAGGAAACTCAAGGCACCGAGTGATCGGTGTCTTTTTTTATTCCAATAACAAGACAGACGGTGTATAATAGTTGTGTAATGCGTTACATGAAAGTGAGGTTAGTGACATGTTCCTGCGGGCCAACAGAGCTCTAGGGACCAATCCACTGTTCTCGCATGTATCCTCTGTGTTCGGGAAAGCGACTGGCAGCAAGTCAGCAGCAGCTGCGGCGCCAAAGAAAAGGGGAAGCCTCTTCTTCGGTGAAGCAAATCCGAATGCAGTGGACGATGACTTCTTTGAAATGAGTCCAAAGGCGCTCGCCAAATTCGACAAGAAAATGAAATCGTATGAGGCCCGAGGTATTTCAACGAATGATGACTGGAATGACATGCTGTAGGCGTGGAGAGGAGAGATGAGCATGGGGCAGGGAAAATTGCATGTCACGAAAGAGTTGATGGTGGAGCTGATTGGCCTTCAAGATGGGATCACGATCGAGGACATCCGAGTGAATCATTTCAGAGGCACCATTGAGGTCCTGCTTACAGGGGATGTAAGTCTGGGATTACCTGATCACATCGAAGGCCAAGAGGCTATCACCGTTGATCCAGAACAGGTGCTGCGGCCAAGAGGAGACTTCAACAGAGTTAGGTGGCGTTAAGGATGAACGATTCAGAACTGCTGGCAGCATTGATTGAAAAAATAAAAGAAGAAAAGGAGATTGCCGCCGGCAAGATGTACAAGGATGACACGGACAGCTATCGTGGACAATTCAAGCTGGCTCGGAATCTGCTGCAATTCATCAAGGGACAAAGAGAGTTAGGGGGAGAGGAACATGAGCAGGGCGAAAGCGACCAATGTGACGAAAGAGCCGAAAGAGCCGAAACGCTATGAGTGCCTGAATTCGGAGTGCGGATTCATCAGCAACAGGACCAAATCGATCAAGTTCCCAGGAATCACCTTCGGATGCTGCTTCAAATGCAGAGGCAAGATCAAGGAGCGGGAAGAGTGGCTGACATGGCTGTACGAGCAGCGGGAACGGATCCGCAAAGATGCGATCGAGAACCATGGCGGCATGATCATTGGTCGTAAAATTAATTAACCGGTCTATTAAGAAATGGAGGAATGAATGGCATGGCTCATTGGTTCAGAGGCGGATGGCAATACGACAATTTTGCAAGGGAATTGATATACATAGAGCCGCATGAGAGGGAAGAGGGAACGATGATCGACCGCAGACATGTAACGATCATCGTTCCATCAGAACACTTCCACGATCTTGCGAAGGTCATGGAGGACCACGGTTTGTTCGTGCCTAAAATGACGCAAGCAACAAGGGAGCCGGATCTGAAGATCATCAATCGGCTGATCGACGTTATAGAAAGGCAGGTAGATCCGGATGGAGCTTGCGGAGTCGTATCTGTGGAAGATAAACGGCATAGCTCACGTACATGATGGCGTGTACCACGCCAAGAGCGAGAGCTACGAGGACGCCCAAGCCCTGGCGGGCTTCTGGCACTCTCGTTACAAAGGCGAGAAGGTTTTGATCGCCGCCGGCCCCGACACCGAACTGGAGTATATGGATCGGTTCGATTTCAGCGTTGTCATGCGCCTGTTGCCGTCTGGCTATAAGGTGATCCGGCTGAGCTGGATGGACGGGATCTATCTGGAGATGCGAAAGGACGGTATCTACGCTGTGTCTGACGGCTGCGGGGAGTGCCACCTATGGCAACCCCAGATGAAAGATCTGATGGCCGGTGACTGGCGTGTGATGAGGCGAGAGAAGGTCCCTGAATGGGATGGCAACACCATTACGATGTCGGGGAGGTTATCGATATGATGAGCAGAAAAGAAGCGGATGAAAGAGGGCTCGGCGTCTGTCTTGGAATTGCATGGGCTCTCATTATCACAATTGGTGCAGTCGTCGCAGGATGCGGAATTTCACGGCTAATCCATTGGGTCGTATGGTGAGCAAAGAATCTCGAGAAAACAAGAGCAATAATTAGCTATTCATAAAAAATCGAAGAGCCTTCGGCTCTATTAAGAATCTGGGAGGCTACAAGGCATGAAACCAACAGCCAATGAAAACTACAAGCATTACAAGGGTGGAATCTACAAGGTGATCGGCGTCGGCTCGTATATGGAGGGCGGCGACAAGGAGCTCATGAAAGGCTGCAGGCAGATCGGCATCGGCAAGTACAGCGAAGGTAAGAATGAGAAGCTGGCGGTGTGGAAAGAGGGTGAAGACCACTTCTGGATCACGCCGCAGCATATCATCGGCAGCTTGCCGGCCATGCGGAAGCTGAAGGGCGAAGATCTGGTGATCTACGTCAACGACGAGGGCGATATCTGGGTTCGGCCGCTCGACATGTGGAACGAGTCAGTTGAGGTCAACGGAGAGACACTGCCCCGCTTCGAGAGACTGGAGGTGGCTCATGGAGCTCGTACACCAGTATTTGGAGCTGCATCCGGCAGATCGGCTGTATCGAAGCGACAACGCATATAGAGTCTGGGATGACTTCATCAATGCGGACGCAGAGAACAAATGCATCATAGCTGGCAGGGCGACCGGAAAGACGACAGCAATTCTCAAGAGAGCCATTCTGAATAAGCGGGATACGGTGCTCGTAACCTCGATCCTCGACTCGTCGCATCGAATGAATAGGTTCACTGAGATCGCCAGGGAGCTCGGCCACGAGTACGAAGTCCTCACGCAGCGCAATGGATACAAAGAGGTATACGTCAACGGAAAAACCATCTACATCGTATCTAATTATAGCTACCAGCAGTATAGGGGATATGACCTGTTCCACAGCAAGGAGGTTATTTTCGAGGATCCCGAGAACATGCCGGCTGTTTTAGAATTCCTGGAAGACCGGAGAGAGTTTGACCATCTGCTTATGATCGCCAACGTCATTATGGTCGGCACAATTAATGGGCCGCATCCGACAGCGTTCAAGAGCTTCTACAGGCGCATCAGGGAGCAGGGAAAGATGGCACGACGAATTACAAGTATTGAGGTGCTGACGATGGCTGAAATGGCACAGGTGCAGCGAGAGATGCCTCATGATCGCTTCGAACGGGAAATGATGTGCGAGTTTGAGGAAGGGGGTGGTTCCTATGAAAGCAATTACCAGGCGACTGGTTAAGACAGGCGTCAGCCACTGGCTCGTTTACTTTATTCTCATGCTTCTGTTGAATCGTCCGGAAGCAATCGTACCGGCAATCCGAGAAGAAGAGCTTCAAGAATATGAAAGACAAGAAGCATTCGCTGGTTAGTTCAAGAAAAAAAACATAGTGTTGTAATGCGTTACGCAATATGGTATATTGATTTCGGCGAGTCATGTTCCTCCTTGCGGAAGGTACTGGCATTTGTTGTTCTCGCCTCGTTAGGCGACCGGACATTGGTTCGATCGTTATTGAACGGGGCGAGGGCACCTCCTTATTATAGCGGAGTAGAGCAGCATGGTAGCTCGTCTGGCTCATGCCCAGAAGGTCGGGGGTTCGAATCCCTCCTCTGCAACCAACATATCGGCTTAGTTCAATGGTAGAACAGCGGTCTCCAAAACCGTCAGCGTTGGTTCGAATCCTTCAGCCGGTGCCAATTTTGATCGATAGCTCAGCAGGTAGAGCAACGGACTGTTAATCCGTGGGTCCCAGGTTCGAACCCTGGTCGGTCAGCCATATGCAGCGTTAGCTTAACGGAAAAGCATCTCCTGTGGAAGGGGATTGTTGTGCGGTTCGAGTCCGATCACGCTGCCCGTATCGGGATGTAGCTCAGCTTGGTAGAGCGCCTGCTTTGGGAGCAGGGAGTCGCATGTTCAAATCGTGTCATCCCGACCATAACCATTTACATTGCCAAGGATGAGGTGAACAATATGCCATTGATTGAAAAATTTATCGGCGTGGTAAGCGTCAAATCCGAGATTCCTGCAGAAATCCTTGAGCAGATGCATCCCGCTGAAGCAAAAGACGGAAGCTTTTTCGCCATCGACAAGATCGAAAGTGATCCTGTTGAAACCTACGACGATGCGAAAGCATTTATCGAGCACAACGTAGAGCAACCGGGGTTCGTTTACGGCCAGGTAGAAAAGGTCTTCGTAGCAGCTGAATAAGGGCGTCCGGCGGAGGTCGTATCGATCGCCGCCTCCAATAACCAATCTCCGAGATAATCGGGGATTTTTTATTTTATTATGGCCTATTTACAGAACATGTGTTCTCCTATAAAATATAGGAACAAAGGTTCGCATGATGGACAAATTAAATCTTGATTTTAATGGTGTAATGCATTACACTGTTAATAGTCACTGATCGATCTTTGTTCATGGAGCACCTCCTGATCACATTGAATACGGAATGCACTAACAGCGGGCGGCACACCCGCTGTTTTTGCGTTTTTTAGCGAAAAATACTGACGAATTCTAATGGAAAATTGTTCTTGCATCTGCATTTTGGACATGCTATTATTGTCATACAGATTCATACATGTTCATACATCGTATGACAAAATGAAAGGTGGAACATACATATGCCAGCAGCAAGTTCATCCAAGGCAGCACCGAAGTCCGGTATTCCATTGGCAAAGACGAAACGTCCAATTCTAATCGCACTTGACATGGGTTTCGGATGGGGCAAGCTCCTTTCCAGTGCAGGGATTCAGTACGTGTTTCCAAGCATCGTGGTTTCCGGACAGCCGAGCACGAAATTGTTCAATTTTGATGAAATCAACCGTCAGAAGCTGGTTGTAACGATCGACGGAAAAACACATATGGTTGGCGACCAGGCCCGCACGAAAACCGGCGGACGCACATCGAACCGTACAGAGGCTCGTGATCGTGCAACAGATACAGACAGCCAAGTCTTGTTCCGCACAGCGATCGCCCTTGGTGTTCCAGATGAAGAAGGCGAGTACGACGTTATCCTGGAGACAGGCGTACCGAATGAAGATTACGGTAAAATTTATGCGGACAAGCTGGTCGAATACTTGAAGCAATCCTTTGAGATCACATTCAACTTGGGCCATGGAAAAACTGTAATCAAGAAAATCAACGTAATCGATGTCGATATCATCCGCCAGCCGGAAGGAACGGTTCTCGATCATACCTACAGATTCAATCCTAACTATAGGGAAGAAAAAACGTTGCTGCTGCCTGCCGGCAAAGCACCAAAATATCATGGCGTCATTGACATCGGCCAAGGCACAACGGATGCCGCACTCTTCGAAGATGGATTCATCCGTGAAGAAGAAGGCACTTCAATCTCCACTGAAGCGACGAACCTTGTGTACGACAAGCTGCGCACGAAACTTGCGATTAAGTTCGCTGCAGAAGGCTACGAGTACAAGGCAACTGATACGGATCTTGACGTAATGATCCGCACGAAGTCGCTGTGGTACGCTGGAGAAACTCACGACGTGACGCCAGAAATCACAGAATCCGTGGAAGAGGTTGCTGAACTGATCGTGGACGAAGTAACCCGAGCATGGGGCAGTGAGATTCAGCGTCTGCAGGGTATCCTGATCACCGGTGGCGGCGCCGATATCTTCTTCGATTCTCTCGTCTTGGCATTCAAGTCGAAAAACGTTGGTGGTCTGTTCAAAGCCGAAATGGCTCAATACAGCAACGTTATCGGATTCTATGAAATGGCGGTCCTGAACCTGGTTCAAAAGGGCATGCCGCAAGATGAAATCTTCGAGGAATACGTAGTGCCATTCCTCCAAATGCTTGAAGAGGCAGTGTGACCAATATGCTCTTACAAGCGAGAATAAGGGACGTGGATACAGCCATAAAGGATCACTTCGACGAGATCCCTAAAGGCGACCAATCACACGAAGTACGCCGCCTGCTCAAGCTTGCGATAGAAATCGAGAAGAATAAGCAGGAAAACAACAAACCATCTGAATGAACCAACGAGCAGCTCCCAATACCGGGAGCTGCTTTTTTTGTTGCGCCAGGAGCGGGTTTTAGTTGCTCTATGGCTAGGGTGTAAAATTAAGAAGCAGGGGTCTAGGCGCCGCCCTAACTAACACCGATTGGGATAATAGGGGGTGAGGGCGCCGGCCTCTATTTTATTTTCAGAGGGATGTGCAGGGATGAGTACAGGACCAAAAACCGAAGCTGGGAAGCTTACTGTATCCCAGAACCTGAATCCAACCGCATGGACACTTAATCCGGATGCCGTGGCAGCCATTGATGTGGCGAAACGTATGCGAAACACGAAGCACGGCCTTTATGCCAGCGTTCCGATCATCTGCAAGGGGCAGGCTTGCCCATACCGGGAGAATTGCTTCCTGTACAAAGCAGATATGGCGCCGGTAGAAGAGAAATGTCCGATTGAGATTGCGGCGATTGAGGATCTCTATGACCGATATTGTGAGCACTTTAAGATAAAGCCGGAAGACCCACGCAGCACAGTGGATTTAATTATGATTCGAGAGCTCGTCGATATCGGCGTTACGATGCTCCGTTGCGACAATAAAATGGCGATCGACGCCGACTTTATTATTCAGAATACGATCGGTATGACGGAAGACTCCGAGCCAATCACCAAGTCCGAGCTGCACCCGGTTGTCGAGTACAAAGAGAAGCTGCGCCAAAGTCTGTTCAAGACCATGCAGTTGATGAACTCGACACGTAAAGATAAAGAGGGCACCAAGATTACTGTCGAGGTGGATCCGTCCCAACGAGCGGCAGAGATGCTCAAGCTCAAGACGGACGTGACCTTTTTAGAGGAGCAGGAAGACGAAGCCGAAAAAGCCTACTACGCCCGCATGAATGGATCTGCCACCGTAATTGAGGCGCAGCCGATCGGTTTCGAAGAAGGAGAGTGATCTCATGGCAGTGCGATTCAGAGGAGACTGGATCAACAAGACAGGCCGTCGAGGCTTGGACAACCTGTATAGCGGCTATGAGCTTGGAAAGACCGGGAAGTTAGCTGGATGGGGCGTCCTTGGCGCCATGACCGCCTATCATACCGTGTCGTCAGCCAATGAGTATCATCATGATTTGGCTACAATTTACGCCAATGACAACCGGGGCATCCAGTCGCTGCAGTCCACACAAGCAGACGGCAAGGGGTACACGGCTCGAAACGGCGGCGATCCGGCGCTTGGCGCAACAGGCGATCTCGTATTTGCGCTTCATAATCTCCGGAACGGAGGTGCGTAATCATGCAGCAAGGCGTTCCATACGGGGCGGCCCAATCGGCTGGATCACGGTCCGCTGAGGCACCGGTTCAGGCGGCAAAAGGAAAGTGGGCCGGCAAGGTTGGCGGAGGTCTCATGAGTTACGGCTTCACTGGCTTTGATTTCTACAGCAGGGTGAAGGACGGCGAAAGTGTTCTGCCGGCTGCCGCAAAGGCAGTAGCGACGAATGCTTTCTGGGCGATGATGCCAGGTGGATGGGGAGCCATGCTCGGGATGGCCGCTTTGCAAGCAGCTCCAGCTGTTATGGATGCAGTAGACCAGGCAGCGTCCGGGCTTGGTGCCAAGTCGCAGATGTTCGGCGGCGGCTTCACTGAAAATGAAACGCAGCAATGGATGAAGACCCAGGGGATGAACAGTATGATGAATGCTCGACAAACTGCAGCAGGCGTCATGGCCAACCATGCCCGTGGGGCAAGAAAGCTCTACTAGAAGGAGGAGAACACGATGAATCAACCCTATCAGCGAGTGACGAATGATAGTGTATGGAACGGTGCAGCGGTAGGTGCAGCGGCGGGCGCCGGCGGCATCGGGGCAGCACACTATTTCTCGAAACGAGCCCATCAGCGTGGTCTTGAGGCGGCTCGTGATCGTTCGCCTGGAGCCGCAGCATCCGCTCCAGCAGCTGTTCGCCGGATGAACATGCAAGCGAGCAATTACGCAAATGGCGCAGGCTACCTCGGCAATGGCGCTGCAGCTCCGCTTGCGCTCGGTCCAGGTGGGCCATACAACGACATGCCTCGGGGTACGAGTTATGTTCCGCCAACTGAAGCGACAAGAAAATCGTTCTACGGCAAGCATTTCGGTTCCGGAAAAGGTGCTGCAGTGCGATATGCGGCGGGCATCTTAGGTATGGGTCTTGTTGGAGCAGGTATCGACAGCCTCAATAAGGGGTGATCGACATGATGCACAGCAACCAGCCGTACCAGAAAACAGATGAGTCTGAGTTCCAGTATCAATGGGGCAGGGCCATGAAGGCGGTCGGTTTCGGTATGGTCCAGGGCGCAGCTCAAGAGGCTGCGCTCACGGTTGCCGGGACTGGACAAGCTTTTGGGAAGCAGTTGTTTAATGCGGATAATCGGGCCAGTAAATTCGTTCGTGACGAGCTCCTATATAATAAGGGCAGTTTCGGGGATCACTTCCTGGCCAGAGGAATGAGCGAAGAAAATCGAGTCCGGCGGGCGCTGTCGAAGATTCCCGATCATGGGGTGAAGACACCCATCGGACGAATAGTGAACTATGGATCTGCTATTGGATTTGGCCTTCTCGCTGGATTCATTCAAGATCAGAGTAGGTGAGCCAATGTCAGCCGCAGAAGCCGAAGTATATGCAGAACCGATTTCAGATGAACATATGGACGAAATGGAGCGGAATCTCCGCTCTGATCCCATCAAATGGGCGCTCTGGAAGCTGAAAGATCCAAAGGGTAATCCATGGAAAGCCCGTTGGTACCAGCGAAGACTCATCCGAGACATTATGAAAGGCGCACGCCGCCTAGCAGTTCGGATGGGACGACGGGTAGGAAAAACAGAGACAATGGTAATATTCTGTTTATGGTATGCCTTTCATCATAAGAATGCGAGGCTTGTCATCGCTGCGCCATATGAGAACCAGATTCGTCTCATTTTCATGCGGATCAATGAGATGATTAACGGCTGCGAGGAGCTGGCAGACGCCGTAACATCCAATACCAAGAATCCGTTCATCATTCAATTTGGTAACGGCTCGTCAATCATGGGTTTTACCGTCGGCGCCACCCAGGGTAATGCCGGTGCATCCATCCGTGGACAACGGGCCGACTGGATCTTCATGGATGAGATCGATTATATGGACCGTGGCGGCATCGACGCCACCACAGCCATTGCCGTCGAGGATCCGAAGCGGATCGGCATCTGGTGTTCTTCTACGCCAACAGGAAAACGTGACTTCTTCTATGAGGTCTGTACGAACCCTCATACCGGCTACAATTCGTACCACTTCCCATCCATGGTTAACCCAGATTGGGATGAGCAATTAGAGGGCGAGCTTCGTGCAACGATGACGGAGCAGGCGTATATTCACGAGGTAATGGCGGACTTTGGAGAAGAAACGGTCGGAGTATTCAGCAAATCGGCAGTTGAGCGAGCAAAATCGCAATATCTATATTCATATCGTGATCTGAACCTCTGGGAGCGGTCGCAGTACGAGAAGCAGGGCATGGCCGTGAATGACATCGTTTACTTCGGACCGTATACTAAAACTAGACCCGCTCCGAAAGCGATTCGAGTTGGCGGAGTGGACTGGGATAAATACGCAAATGCCACGCAAATCGTGATTTCCGAGTTCGACGAGCTGCACAAAAAGTTCCGTCCGACCATCCGGGTAGAGATTCCTCGAGGCGATTTTACCTACGACAACGCTGTTCAGAAGATTATTGAACTGAATGAAATCTTTGACCCGAAATTCTGGTATATCGATGCGGGTCATGGTGAGTATCAAATCGAGATGCTTCATAAGTACGGACTTGATCACCCGGAATCCGGGCTGCTTAAAAAGGTCAAGAGGGTCCATTTCTCGCAAGCCATTGAGATTCGAGATCCTGGTACTCGTGAAGTCGAAAAGAAAGACGCAAAGAACTTCATGATCAACCAAACTTCGATTCTCTTGGATCGGGATCAGATCATTCTTTCACCTTTTGACGACATGATCTGGAAGCAAATGATGGATTATCAGGTCATTCGGATCTCTCAGAATGGTAAGCCGGTTTATACCAGCGAAAATGAGCATGCGCTCGATGCCTTCATGCTGACGATCATGGGCTTTACGCTCGAGTTTCCAGATATCACAAAGATCCTTGAAGAAATCAGGGTAACACGTAAGGCATTACCCGTAAAACATAATCAGGAAAAGAAGTTAACGGAGAAAGTCTTTGGCGGCAACCGTGACGTCTACATTCCTATCAAAAGAGCTGAAAGAGAAGCAAAAGACAATCCGGCCTGGCACTGGAATAGCGTTCCGCTTGGATACTCCAAGTCAGGAGCGTCGAATCCGTGGGGTCGAGGGTCTACTGCAGCAAAGCCATCAAAAAGGGCCAGGTTCTAACTGTGAATCTGGGAGTGCCTGAAATAATGCGTCGTCCCTCTTAGCATCCCCCTGAGAGGTGGAAAGGCCACATTATCCCCTGTCCCCTTTTTTGGCTAGGCTCATCTCTTTCCCTGGGGCGCCGGAGCAATCCGGCGCTTTACATATTTATTTCACCGAAAGGGCTGATCGCATGGAAGAGATGGATGAGCTGTATGGAAAGACTGGGATTGATACTCCCTATGAGCGGGAACAGGTCATGTATCGACCACAGGTTGTTATGCCCGATCGAGAGCGCATCGCCATGGTTAATCCGAACACGATTATCAAGATCGAGCGAGCCAAGGATTTCACGATCGCTCAAAGCTTGATAGACTATGATGCATTGTCTAAAGCAATTGAGGCTATTATGCAGACTATCGAAGGGCGACAGGCGACAGCTGATTTCAAGGCGTACAAAGGCGACCTGGCGGCCGGCGACAGTGCGAAAATAATAGCATGGGAAGACAAATACAGCGACCACCATGGGGCTCCGGACTATGAGGTCTATACGATCCTCTTCCACATGAAAAAGTCCGTCGATAGCCGGCGCAGCTTTATTGACACCCATTACCGTAACCAGATCACGGATGAACGAAACGTAGAAGATCTGCTGAACGCAGAGCACTCTTCGATCGCCGGATGGACGCAGATGGAGCTCAAGTTCCTTGAGATTGAGGAGAAGATCCAGCAGCTGTACCAGGAACATGGCGACGATGAATCTGTTGATGAAAACGACATCCAGCGACAAGTTGCTGCCCTCGAGGAAGAGCTGGCCAGCCAGGATGCGGCGAAGCGAGACAAATCAGAGTTTCATACGACACTTGCCGACGCTTCTTATATCCACCGTAATCGGTACTTGATGTTTATGCAGGTGACAGAGAAAGCCAAGCAGCTGATTGAACAGCCGCAACTGGTGCTCGGAGACGGCACTCATGACATGATCATGCAGATCTCAACACTGACAGATCGTTCCGGCGCTCAGTCGCACCTGATTCTGGCATTCCGGGATCTCAAGACCAAGCACACACAGCTAAAAGGACAATACCAGTCCATTAATGACCAGAAAGAGCAGTTTGTTTCGAAGCAGCTCTGGTTCTATCAGCAGCTGAAAGTGAAGTCCGGCCAAGGTCTTCAAGATTGGCTGTACAACCAAAATGAGAATAGCACCGATACCTTCCAAAAGCTTGCCACTTTGCTTGTCGATTCGATGAAAACGACCGGCGACAAATACCAAAGTGGAAACGCAGATATCCTTCGATTTTATCAGCAAGAGTCCGTTTTTTATGACGATCAAATGGGCCTGATTCAAAAGAAAGAGGAAATACGCAGATTCCTGAAAATAATTGAGGATTTGGAAGATGTGAGTGTCGTCACCGAGGAATGGGCGCAGGATTATCTAAAGGCTCAAGGCTACGCCATATAGCGGAGTGTGTAATGCACTACACCGTTCATGTATAATTAATGAAGATATGAAGCCAATAGTCGCAGACGGGGGAGGTGTTGTTCTTGGCAAAACTGTTCAAACAAATGATGCGGAGAATAGGCTTGCAGAACGCACCGACACCACCGGGCGGCGCTGGATCGGGTGGCAGCGGGGTCACGATTAATCGAGACCCTAAGCAAGTCCAGGTTAAGCGCATTGGTTATCAACTCAGCAACGGATCAGGTGGTAGTGGCCGAGACAACTTTGAGGGACCAGCAGCCGATCTTACCTTGATTGCAACAGCCATCGAGCGAGATTCTTATCTTACTCAGGCCGTCATGCGATACCGAGAACTGATTTTTAAATCAGGGTATCACTTCAAGGGAAAGAACGAACAAGCGCTGGATTACCTCCGTTTACGCCTTGAAATGATCGCCATCGCTACTTTGATTCCTACGGAAGAACTGTTCCAGGGAATCGGCGATGACATCGTTCGCTATGCGAACAGCTTCATTGTAAAGGCAAGAGCGAAAAAGGGTGTCGGACTTCCGCCGGGCGTAACTGCACTTGCAGTTCTACCGGCTAAAGATCCTATTGCTGGGTATTTCCGTTTGCCGCCGCAAACGATTACGGTCGCTCGTGATGCGAACGGAACCGTGCTCTCCTATAAACAGGAGGTGCAAGGACAGGGTGATGCGCTCGTTTTCAAGCCGGAAGACATGATTCACATTGCTGTGAATCGTCCAGCCGGCCAAGCGTTTGGATCACCTTGGGCCGCCCCTATGATCGACGATATCCGCTTGCTGCGGAAGGTTGAAGAGAATGCGGCGCTCCTCTTGTACAGGCACATATTCCCGCTCCTAGCCTATACGGTGGGGCTGGATAAACCGGGCTGGGAGTCCTCTCCGGAAGAGATCACGGAGCTTCAAACCGTTATCAGCGATATGCCAACCGATGGCGCCATTGTGCTGCCGGAGCGACATAAAATCGAGGCCGTCAACATCAATACGATGGACGTCCGGCCACTGATGGACTACTTTGAGAACCGAGTCTTTACGGGCATGGGGATGAGCGCAGTCGATATGGGTCGTGGCGACACCGCCAACCGAAACACCGCCGACTCCATGAGCGGTATGAAGGTGGACCGTGTCAAAGGCTGGCAGCAGCAGATCCAGGTTCAAATCGACAAGTTCATGATTGAGGAGCTTCTTCTGGAAGGCGGATTCGATCCAATGGCCAATCCGGATTTCAACGTCGATTTCGTCTTTAACGAGATCGAACAAGAGATGCGGATCAAGATGGACACTCATGAAATCTTTAAGTTTGAACACAATCTGCAGACATGGGAAGAAACTCGCAAAAACATGGGATCTGATCCTGTGGCCGACGAGTCTCGCCTATATTTCCAGATGATAGGCATGCAGCAAGCCGAGCACCAGGCAAGTCTGGATCAAGCCGCCGCCGCCGCCGCTGCTGGATCGGCTTCGACCGACAACAAGCAGCAGCCAAGCAATCAGCACGGCACCCGGTCCGGTCCGAAGAAATCCACCGAGTGGTCGTATTCGGAACAGTATTACCAAGAGAAATACCCTGCGATTGGGTTTTTCCGGTATGTTGGTCCGATCAATGAGCGAAAGGCGCCTGATGCTAAATGGGAAGTCGATCTTCAGGAGTCGGTATTTACACGATACCCAAGTGAACGAGTCGAGGAGCTGCAAGCCGGCATCGAAGCGATCTACTCGGATATTGAAAGTGATGTCGTTAGCGAAATGAAGCGGGCGCAAGATCGAAAGGCGTTCCCGATGACGGAATCCAATACCTTGCTGTCGTCCATCCACTTTGGGAAGGACAAGATGGTTCAGCAGGTGCAGAAGGCAGCCAATGGCGCCCTCGGCGAAGGCATCAAAGAGGCCATGAAGGACGCCAAACGCAACCGGCTGGCTTCGATCGATTCCTCACTGGCGATGCGAGTCGTATCCGAATCTTCTAAAAAATCGTTCGATACGACAGAGAAGCTGCTACATAGCATGCTTTCGGAGAAGCTCGAGAACCTGGATGATCCAGTTGAAGCAATGCTTCGAGTCAAAGGCGTATTCCAGTCCTTGCGGTATCGCAACGCATTACTATGCCGGACGCTGATTGCTAAGACATTCAACTACGGTTACGTGCTTGCGATGGTTCGGTACGGCGAATCCGAAGTATACGCCGAGTATACAGAAGGCTCGTGCCCTACGTGTCTGGAGAAATCGCAGGCCCCTATCGATTTGAGTCGCCTCTCATCCTTGGATGAGATGACTATATTTGATCAAATACCGCCGTGGCATCCGAATTGCGATTGCCCGCTGACACTTGGAGGGAGGTGAATCGAAATGAGGTACACGTTGCAAGAACACCAAGGTAAACGGCTATTTCCGAAAGACGGAATCGACGAGCGACACGGCGTAACCGCCAAGATCAATCAAGAGTCCGTCAAAGTTCTGAATGAATCCGCCACCGGCAAACGGCGAAAGCTGATTGTTCAGATGGAGGCCATTCATGTAGGGCGAACCGCCAACTACACTTTCTATACGAAAGAGGGTTTGCAGGGAGGCTTAGAGAGCTGGACAACTCCTCGACCAAAACCTGTACTCACTCACCACAATCAGTATAGCGGCGAACCGATCGGACGGATCCTCAAAGCGGAGTTCAGCGATGTAACGCAATCCGGTAAAGCCGGCTTGATGTTCACTGTTGAAGTCACAGATCCGGACGCTATCGAGAAAGTGCTTGATGGGCGTTACCAGACCGTATCAATTGGGGCGAGCACGGATAAGGTAACGTGCAATATTTGTGGAACGAACCGCATTGAAGAATGGTGTGATCACTATCCGGGAGAATCCTATGAGGGCCAAACCGCCCACTTTATCATCGGGAATACATTCGGCCGGGAAGTCAGTTATGTGAACGTGCCTGCGGACGAGCACGCTGGAAATACATCGGTGACGGTGGTTGAAGGCGAAGAAGGCGGCACGAAAGAGTCCATTGGCATGGACATCATCCAGATCGCAGAAGGATTGTACCAGACTGCTGCCAATCCGCATGTGAATCTGTACGAAAACGCAGGTCAAGACCTACGGTCGGCACTCGACAAACTCTTGACTTTCGAAGAAGGGAGCAAAAGACCGATGAAGGACGAACCTGAGCCTGAAAACAATCAAGTACCTGGTGCTACTCCGGAAGAGGGACAACAGCAGCCAGCTGCAACACCTCCTGCGGATCCGCCGGCTACACCACCTGTGTCTACGACAGAAGGGCAAGATCCGCCTGCAGCGACACCAGCAGATCCACCTGCGACGCCGCCTGCAGCTCCAGTTCAAGAAAGTGTTACGGACTTGAAGTTGCGTGTTACGACACTTGAAGGCCAAAACACGAACTTGACCACGGAAAACCAAAGGCTGACGGGAGAATTGCAAACCAAAGAAGGCGAGTACCAAGCCGCACTTCAAGAGAATGCAAACCTCCAATCCAAGATTCACCGCATGCTTGCTGAGAAGGTCGTGGATATGAAGCGGTCCTTGAACAAGCCGGATGTGGTAGGCGTCGATCGTGAAGAAGCAGTAAATTCTCACGTTTCCCGCTCCAAAGAATCCTTGGAAAACACCTACAACGACCTTGTCGCTGAAGCCAAGCAAGCTCGTCCGGAGCCGGGCAGCGTAACCAATCCTGGTGCTGGAGCACCTGGTGGTTCCACCGAGGAAGGCGACAAAAAGCCAATGACTCTTGCAGACGGAGTCAACATGATTTCGAGCATGTTCGGCGGCGCAAACAAACGAAAAGGACGGTAATCCGTCACTAAAAAAAGGAGTGAATTCAAATGGCATTGTTTCATGGTAATGGCAACCCAATCCGGGACCAGAAAGACCAATACTTCCGCTCCAATACGAAGCTGCAGGCGGGTACGCACGACAGCCCAGGTGAAAAATTCCTGATCGACCCTCGCCTCAAGCGCCTGTTTCGCTACCACTTCGGCGGCGACGGTTACGTCGTAATTCCGAAAGGCCGTGTCATCGCACCGGCGACGGACGTATTCGACAATCCGAACAAACCGGGTCAAGTCAAAGACTTCGACACGAACGCATGGGTTCCGGTCATCACGCTGGCAAACGGCGGCGTAGACGTGACGGAAACCGGTAAAACCGGAGCGCAACACACTCGCCAAGCAAACCGCCCGATCGGCGTAGCTTATGGCAATTTGTACGAGCAATTCGTTGACGGCTTCAACGGCATGCAGCCTACGGTCGAAAACGAAATCTACATCGAACTGCCGTATATCCCGCTCAAAGCGGATGCGGAAGAAGTCGAGTGGGGCTCCTTCTATGACGCAGATCCAACTCGTCCGGCACAACCTGGCGATTACGTCATGTCCGACACCGTTGGCCGTGTCATCAAAGCCGATTTCGACAAGCTTCGTGAAGACATTGCAGATGCCGCCGATCTTGCCGAATTGAAAGTCGCACTGACGGAAATGAGCCGTCTTGGCGAGCAATCCTTCGGCCAAATCTGGGCTGTTGAAACGCCAATTAAAGACGGATCCGCTCCGACTGGATGGCTGAAATGGGTCCAATGGTCGCAAGAGGACATGCGTTCCGACGACAAGTGGATCAACAACAGCGGCTTCCGTCCGGAAGACATCGGCACTCAAGACGGCTTCCCTGGATACCCGTATGAGCGCACGTACAACAACATGGACATTGCCACTGGCAAATACCAGCCGAAGGGCATCCCTGGCCTAACGAACGGCGCCAACATCGAAGTGTCGTATACGAACGAAGTAATCGGCATGGTTAACGCTGGCCAATCCGGCCGACACGACTTCCGCTTGCTGCATCTGCCAGCCATCGAAGGATCGGCCGTTATCAAAGCCGGCAATACGACGCTTGATACAGACACGGCGAAGCCAAGTCACATCGTGTACATCAACTACGAGCTCGGCTTGGTGGTTGTGAATGTCGATAACACAGCGGGTTCGGCGCCAATTGCAGTGACGGCAACGTACAAAGCAACTGGTCAAATTCCTGGTATCCCTACTGGCTGGGACTTCAAAGGTTCCATCGGCGCAGTTCGCATCTTGCTTCATAAATAATCGCAGCTCATAAAAGGAGGGCACAGACAATGTTTAACGTAAACGAAATGCAACTTTCCGAGGCGTCCCAGAGCGTCCTTAAACGTATGCAGCGTCAGCTGGACCTGAACGAAGACTGGACGCAAATCCCGAAAAGCGATTTGGTTTCTGTCAAAGAGGCCCTGACCACGCAGGATGCAAGCATCCTCATCCCTCGTGTCGTGACCGGCATGATGCGGGAAGCAGCAGAGCCGCTTTACCTCGGCTCCCAATTGCTGCAGACGGTTCGCCTGACGGAAGGTCGCTCCATTGAGTTCCCTTCGATCGGCGCAATGCGGGCCCACGATATCGGCGAAAGCCAATCCTACCTTGAAGAAACTGTGGACTTCCAACTCCACCGTACTCAAGAGGTGAAGGTCGGCAAGTCCGGTATGGTCGTTCGTGTAACCGACGAAATGATCAACGATTCCCAGTGGGACGTAATCGGCATCTTGGTTCGCAAAGCCGGCGAAGCGATGGCCCGACTGAAGGAAGAGAAAATCTTCAATCAGTTCTCCAAGCACGGCCACGTTGTATTCGATAATGACATTCGTCAGAAGTACCACGAAGCAGGTACAAACGGATACGATGAAGCGGGCAACCTGAACAACACGATGAGCACTGAAGATCTGATCGACATGTTCATTGCGGTAATGGGTAACGGCTTCACGCCGTCGGACATCCTGATGCATCCTCTGACTTGGAGCGTGTTCTTCAAGAACGACATCATGCAGTCGCTGTCCTACGCTGCACTTGGCGGCAGCCAAATCACGAACCTGCAGATTAATCCAGAACAAGTATCCGGTCGGATTCCGTTCTCGATCAATCTGAACTTCACGCCGTTCGCACCGTTCAACTACGAGACGAAGAAATTCGACATGTACGTGGTGGACAAGTCCAATATCGGCATTCTGCTGGTCAAGGACCCGCTTTCTACGGAACAGTTCGACGATCCGATGCGTGATATTCAAACGATCAAGGTCAAAGAGCGCTACGGCGTAGGCGTTCTCAACGAAGGTAAGGCCGTGGCGGTTGCCCGCAACCTGGCGTTCGAGAAAACATGGCCAGCTCCAGATCGTATCCGTATCGTCTCTTAATCGAGACGGTACCGGTACAGATCGCACTTCAAACCAACAAAAAATAACGGGAGGGATCGTAGATGCCTGAGATCAAGGTTGGCCTTGCGCCACGAAAACAGAGTTTTTACGATCCCCTCACCAACACTTATCTGACGCTGGAGAAGCCTGTGCAAACAATCAACGTTGACGGTAATACGGATCTGACAAAGATCACGCATGCCGTCTGTTGCCAGCCTCCAGCTTTGGTGTTGTTTGAGGGGGATATCCCGCAGACGTTCATCGACGCTTGGAAAGCCAAGTTCGATGGCATGTTCAGCGGAAAAGAGAAGGACCGCAAGAAATTGGACGGCACTTGGGATAAGCACACACCTGTGTTTGCCTTGGACCGTGCCGATGCGGTAAACGCTAATTCGGCCAACGTCGTAACGGCACAAGCAGAAGGGCAGGCCGACCTGTTTTCTGTAGCCGCTGCTGTGAATACCGATGACGCCGATAAGGCTGCAGCTGAAGACGCTGAGGCCGCCGCCAAGGCTGCTGAAGCCGCACAGGCTGCAGAAGATGCTGCCAAAGCTCAAGAGGCTGACAAGGCTTCTGAAGCTACCAAGGACACCGGCAAAGCTGCAGGCAAGGGCAAAGCAGCTGCTGAGAAATAATCCGAGGAAAGGCAGGGATTGATATGCTTGAGTCAAGGACTTCAGAGCTGGCATATGCAATGGCTAAAGCCGTGCCTTTCCCTGTCGATTTCAAAGAGCAGCACAATAATCGGATCTTCAAGCATGTTTCGTTTCCAGGTGAACCGGGGACATACCGTATTCGGGCAATCAATAATGGTCTGAACACGGTGTCCACCATTCACCAGAAATCAATCAGCACCGGCATCGATGCAACGGACATCGAGGGTCAGCGGTATAGAATCAAAGCTGTTCTGAGTGAACCTGATACCGGGATATCAGAATCCTACTGGCTTTCAACAAGACATGAGGATTATGTGGGGGTTCAAGCCTTCAATCAATACCGGATCCGGGGCATATCCCTTGAGGGGTGGAAGAGTGATTGGGTTTATTCCGAGGCTCGAGATGAAGCTAACCACATTGTGGTCTATGAAATGCTCTATGATCTGTTGAACATTATCGAAATGATCGATGATGAAAAGATCGAAGCGTTCCTGCAGCTTATGACCAGCGATGCTTATCAGGCGGTAAGTCACTCCGAATTTGTTCGGTTTATCCCGAGCCTGGAGCCAGACGAGCTGCTGGAGCACCTGATCTCCGAGACGTTCGATAGCGAATCTGATCGGTCAAATGTGGTAAACGAATCGCTGGTCGCACAGTTAAAGAGCTCCTTTGATTTTATCGGCAAGAGCCTCTACTCCAGTTTCAAAGAGGATTTCTTGGCGGATAAGCGGGAATTTGCTGACATCATGAAGATGTACCGGGCTTACGACCGATTCCAGCAAAAGCCGAGCGACATCGTCTCCATGGTTGTGGAGATTTTCCTCGAAGAGTACCTGGAAAACATTGTGAAAGCTTCGAATATCGAAGTGCTCTTAGAAAATGACGAAAATAAGGCGATTTATTTAGAAGGTCGCTACGCTTTGGATGTTAAAGCCGAAGTTTTGCGGGCAGCGTACACGCTAATGCCTCACGATAACTTTGTTTTCCATGCAAACAGTACGGTAAAATTATTGACAGAGCCTATCTTCAGAGAAGATGTAAATTATCGTATCGTACAAGAGACCAAAGAAACGCTGTCTGTGTTCGCCAGCCATCTACAAGAAGCGTTGGGCGTTACACCTTCTGAAGAACTGTTCTTCTTTATGAGGATGATGTTCCAGGAGGCGTACATGCCATATATGCTCATGGATCAGCGAATAGCAGAGGTTATGATCAATCTGATCGATGACGCCGACTATATCAGTGGTTCCGATGGAATCATCGAGTATGATGTGGTCGAAGGGGACGACGTTAATAAGCGGATGTTCCTGTACGATCTGGCTTGGAATCTGATTCTTGGAGACAAGGATTTCCGGTACGACTATGAAATCGGACTGATGGATAAATTCTTGAATCATATGACCTCAAAGCGGCATGCACTCGTGAACTATCATTTCTACGAATATGTAGATGCCCTTGCGGAAATGGGTGAGCGGTTCACGCTCCGATACAAGGAAATGCCGTTTACACCAAGCGAACAGCTCTCGATCGGTAGTAAAGAGCAGACTGCCCGCCGATTCAAGACGTCAAGCTCTGTTCAAGAAGACACGGACCTTATTGCGAGCGACTCTACGAAACTTGCGCCGTCTGCAGCCGAAAGGCTTTCTGACTATATGGACGTATTGCTGGCGGAACAGCTTACCAATCGTTCTACCCCACAAGAAACAGAGCATGAAAACTTTGTCGTGCATTACGCTGATGTAGCTGCGACATCCGATGACCTTCGGGGATTGGTGAAGGAGTATTATCGCATATTGGCCAGCGAAAGATTGGGCATCAGCCCGGATCTGGGAGCTTCCCGCTCCGAACTGTTCCATGTATCAGCCAATGATCTTGTTTCCCCACAGTATAAGCCTCATTTATGGGCGAAATACAATCTACACCTCAAGACCAGCCGTGATATATCCGTGACGACGAGCCTGAAGGACCAGTTCAAATTGGACGGCCGTGAGAAGGTTCTGTACGCCCTGGGTGATATCTCAGCAGGATGGCCAATTGGCCACTTCATTTTGGGGACCAATACTTTGAAGGGTTAGGAGTGAGCAAAAATGAAATTGCAAACAATCGAGAAGCTTCTGGCGCTCCTGCCAGATGGCCCGAAAAAGCAAAAGTTTGCGGCCGACTTGAAAGCCCGCATGGAAAAGCCGAAATCCGGCGGTTTGCATGACGTGTTCGAGTTTGCTCCGAAAGGGCACATTCGAATCGAGAAGATCGATGGAAGCGGCAACGTTCTTGGCCTTCTTGCAGATCAAGCCAACTTGGTCGTAAACGGCGCCGAAGAAATTCTGCTTCGTGCGTTCTCTGGCGACCCAGAGCGGACGCTCTATAAAGTACGGATTCCTAACGACGAATCCAAAATCTATCATATCGGAATCGATGCAATCTCCGAAGTGGTAGACGGGGTAGATCAGCTGAAATACGCCCCGAACATCTTCTGGAAAGCGGTTGAAGACAAGGACTTCAAGAGCTCCTATGCTTACCGTCCGAAGACACTGTTCCTGAAAGAAGAAACTTCCACACAGGTCGGCAAGAAGGCCTTCCGCATTGTGAAGACGCCGGTGTCGGGTGCGATTCCAATCACCTCGGAAATCTACAGCTCCAGCACGAACATGTTCATCGGTATCGGCGACGGCAAGAACTACGAAGTCGATTTGGCCGATGATCGTCTGACCTATACAGGCAGCTGGGCTACAAGCGGCGAGAATAAGGTGTCCCCGGCGATCGGCGACAAGATTGCATTCGAGGAAAAAATCAGCAATTTCAAGGTGGATTATCTTTCGTCCGATAAAGGCGGGCGAATTGAAATCTATGTGGATAACGTGCTGAAAAATGAAATCGAATGCTATGACGCTGCCGCAGTTGTTCCTGTCGAGAAAAGCTTCGAGCTCTCCGGTCTGGACCACACGTTGGCGCACAAGATCGAAATCAAGTTCTCCGCAGCTGACGCCGCAATCGTGAATCCGGAAGTTGCCATTGCCGGCATCCATTTCGACGCACTGACGAAAGAGATGAACGGCTTGATCCACGAGCTCGAGAACTTCACGAAAACCTTCGACACACCTACGGTCTACAGCACCACAAACGTGGCGCCTTTCACCACGCAGCTGATCAGCTTCCCGGTCGTTCCGGAGAGCTTGGTCGTGGAGTATGACGGTGATGCGATGGATCGGGTAGAGACCAAGGCTGAAGTGGCTGAAGGAAAATACTTTGCTGATGCCCAATCAGGCAAATTGTACTTCAACCGCACGCTGAGCGGCCTACTGATCACCTACAATGTGACTGGTGAGCAGTACATCCAGAAGATCGCATCGTTGCTGACAGCCGACAAAGTGACGCATCCGATTACAGCTGAAGTCCCTGTCGGTACTATCGATGGCACGAACAAACTGTTCAAGCTGGCCAAGAAGCCGCTCGTGGCAGGCACGCTTGCCGTAACGAAAGTGGCAGCGGACTCCACGGAAACACTCATTGCCTCTGCGGATGTGACGCCAGATCTGAACGCTGGAACGTTTACGCTGAAAACCGCACCAGTTGCCGGCGAAACGCTGAAAGTCAGCTACGAGTGGTCCGAAGCAGCAAAAACGCTGGATCTCCCCGTGAAAGCAGCTACGTCCGTCAAGGTCAACGGCCAAGCAGCGGACAAGAAAGTGCTCACACTTGCGGCCACCAAAGCCGAGTTCGGCCCTGGTAAGTTCCTGGTTGACGGCAATAAGCTATACCTCAGCCCAGTGGACACGGACGGCTCGACGATCTTTACTTCCTTCGAAGTGCTCTATGTTTCGGCCGAGATTCCAGGCGTAGCCACCGGATATACTCGTCAAATTATCGAGAAGCCGAAGAGCGGCATTGCATACCCGTGGTATCAGCTGGATAAGGGGACCATCAGCTTCATCGCCGAGTTCCCTGAAAACGTGCCAAACCATAACATCACAATTCGTGAGATGATTCTGGCCGACGGCCCTCGGACCGACGATAAAATCGACGGATACAGCAACTATCCAGTTGACGCATTCTCGATCGTAAGAGTGGGCGAAACTCGCAAAGAAGTATCCACCGGTATTCGGGTAACATGGACGATCACGCTGCTCAACAAAGACGGCGATCCATTCTACGGCGGATACTAATCCAGAAGGAGGGAAACGGAAATGAACGATCAAATGCAACTGCAAGCAAGAGGCCGAGTAAAGCTGGAGCTTTACAACAAGAAGGGCGAGGTTACGTTTTCCAAGGAGAAAAAGAACCTCGTCGTCCTGACGGCCAATGAAATTGTCGGCAAAGTCATGAGCGACCCGGCCAAAACCGTGAAAGCTCAGCAAGTCGATAAGGGGGACACGCTGCTCGCCGCTAATGGCGACGGGCAATATGTGTTCAACCTCTCCAGGCAGCGGGAGGCAGAGGGCTCCTACGAGGTCAACAAAGGCGCTACGAATGCGGATACTGTTATCGCAATTCCAGACGTCACGATGATCACGGAACTCAAAAAAGTCACCGTAGACGGTGTGGATCTGGTCTTGGAGCAAGACGTGTACGTGGGCAATGCGGACGAAGGAAAAATCGTCTTCAAAGTGGCGCCGCTGAACCAAGTGAAGATTGATTTCCGCCGCACGGTCAATGCTTACGTTGAGATCGTAAATGGCACCGAAGTCGTTAAGGTTGCCGGCGTTGCGTATAAACGGGGTGCGGTTCCTTCGGACGCTGACAAAACCTACAAGATCGACCACAGAACGGGCAAAGTATTCTTCGCAACTGCGAAGTCTGCTGTCGAAGTGAGCTACAGCTACAAGATCCGGTATTCCCTGGGCTTTATGGGCATCGGCGGTAAACCTGCGACCCATCCTTCTGGCAAGCCTGTAGAATTCGCCACTGGCGACAAGCTCCGCAAAGTTCTGGAGGGCGAGTTCACTGGCTTCCGTCAGCTGGTTCAATATCCGGCTGCCGTATCCAAAGGCGAAGCGGAGATCCAGGTGCTTCCGACCAAGCCGATCGCTTTCGTTGAAAAAACGCAAAACGACATCGGAGACGCCGCTAAAGATACGTTTGATCTGGCGAACACCAACAAGGTGCTCAAACTGGTCAGCGTGAAAGTGGACGGTACGGACATCGCCGCAAGCATCGTGGATGCAACAGCGGGCACAGTGAAGCTGACGGCTGTCCCGGCACTGAATGCTGCGATCGAGATCAAGTACCAAGAGCAGCTGAACAACGACCATCTGGTATACGGACTTGCTGAAGGCCCGGTTCTTGAACTGGTTGCCATTCGCCACGAAGCGCTTGATCACACTGTGACAAGCTACAAGATCGATTCGGCGACCAAAGGTCTTGAAATCGGTAAAGGCGACGTATGGTTGCTGAACCCGACGCAAGGCATCTTGCAGTTCAGCTCTGCTCCGACGCAGGGCGTACCTGTTGAAACTCCTGGGCAGATCACGGTTGAATACCGAATCAACTCCGGAACGACGGTTCAGTACGTGGCAGATTTCCCGAAAGGCGTTCCTGGGCCTGTGGTTCAAGAAGAACCAAACGAACTGTTGACCATTGCGGCGGGCGTCTCTTCTTACGGGCTGAAGCATGCTATTACCAAAGACCTCTCTGGCAACTTCATCGTCGAGGTGAGACGCAATGGGACTGTGCTGACGAAGGATACGCATTACACGATCTCTTCGGACGGCAAGCAGGTTTCCTTCAATACAAGTTTGGTTCCAAGCGACGTCGTTGCGGTGAAATACAGCTGGCTGAACGAAACGCACGAAATCTATACGGTGGGAATGTTCACGGATCAGCTCGATGGCGACATGTTCAACATCAGTGGCATCGGTCCTGTAACGAAAGACAAGAACACCGGCATGCGGATTACCTGGTCTGTAACGTACTAAGGGCGGTGATAATATGGCAACACCAAACTACATGAAGCGCATCGCATTCCTTGATGGTCAAGTCCTGCATGATTTTCACTTGAATACCATGCAGGCCAACATCTCGGAGGCAATCAAGCTCAAAACCACGCTGGAGCGCTATGACATGTTGCTGTTGGTATCGCCATACAAATACTATTTCTGTGAAGGTTTCACGGATGATAGTAATCGTGATCCATCGAGTAATGCAGTCCGGAGCACGCTGAGCTTCTCGATCAATCAGGACTCGTGGATCACGCCCCTCTTGGAACTGCCGGCAACCACGGACGAGCTGTACATCCAATCCAACATGGAAGAGGATCCGGATTTCGGCTCGACCGTAAAGTTCTTTTACCGCCATTCCACAAGCGGTTCATGGAACGAAGTAAAGGCAGACAAGCCTATTTATCTTACTACAGCAAGCAAGTTCGTACAGCTGAAGGTCCAGTGCCTCTACACAGGGACAACTCGGCCGACCGTGTACGATTTCTGCTTAATGTGGAAGTGAGGAGGGGATTGGCGTGGCACATGTTCAGCAGCACCCCAGATTTCCTTTATACCGGATGAAGATCGGCTTGATGGCCGACTTCTCTGGTTCCAATACGGTATTTCAAGAAGTGCCTATTGGCGTAAGAGACGGGGTCAACAAAACATACCGATTGGCGCAGGAGCCATTGAAAAATAGCGAGTCCGTCTACAAGGACGGCATGTATATGATCAAAGGGCTCGATAAAGATTACACCTTGTCCGGTAAAGACCTCATCTTTACCGAGGCGCCAGTGGACAAGGCCGTCATAACGGTCAATTACAAGTATCAATCGGAGGGGTAGACATGAATTTCGTAATGCGATCCGACCCCCACCATATGGCTGAAGGTGTTGCGATCGATGCTCGCATCGACGTTTACTTCATGGTCGATCTCAATGTGAACACATTGGCGGAGGGTGCTGTCATTCTGTACAACCTAGATGAGCAGAAGAACCTTCCTATCGATTTTATTTACAAAGGCCGGGTGCTTGCCATTCAGCCAAAAATCCCAATGAGCCCTCTGATGCATTACCAGGTGCAGATCATCGGCGGGAAGGACGGCGTTAAAGATATCACCGGAAAGGCAATGCCGGACACCTATTCCGTCGAGTTCTATACGGCCGACGCAAAGGGCATAAAGCCTCCTGTGTTGTTGTCGCCAACGGATCTATCGGAGGTCAGGAAAGGGCCACAGTTCTCTTGGGAAGCTGCAGCCGACGCCTACTACTACGAGCTCGAGATTTCAAAGAGTAACACCTTCGACGTCCTCGTATGGCCAACGGAGCGGATGCGGATCTTTGAGACAAGTATCCTTCCAAATGTTCTCTATGCCAAGGGTGGTCACTATGCTCGGATCCGGACCATTCGTAGTGATGGCGCCCGCAGTGCGTTCTCCAAACCCGTGCAGTTCATGTACAGTGGCGAAGAGCAATCGCAACCGGAAGCACCGCCAGTCGATATCCTTGACCCCAATGAGGCTCATATCGAAACGCTGCAGCAGTTCTTCGCCGACCAGCCACAGGCACAAGGGCTGTTATTTTCGGTAGAGAAGACCTCACCTGCAGCAAGCAGCGTGAATTTGCCGGTCGCCGGCATCACGCAAATCGTAATCGAGTTCAGCGATGATGTGGATCCAGAGAGTCTGACCCCAGACATGTTCTACGTGGTCGATGAAAAGAATTAAATAAACCCTCTCGTCTCGGCGAGGGGCATTACATAACGGCAAGGAGGATGCTTCGTGAGCTACTTGGGAGGATACACTCAAAATCAACAGATTTTATTAGGATTTATGACATATGATGAGCTAAACAGCCCAATTAGCGCCGATTTTCCACCTACGCCAGAGATTGGGTTTTTCCATGCAAATGGTGTTCTTGAGGTGGGTCATGCTACACTTACAGTAGCTGATTTGAGGCTGAATTCTGCCCATTTTCAGGTTAGTTCAAGAAGAAGTGAAATGGACTTCATGAACGCATATTCGGGATGTTTCGATGAAAGGACGGTGATGTAACGATGATTCCATTGGATGAAGAATATATCCCGCCCAAAGAGTTCGGAATGAAGACCGGCATTGGTGTTCCAACGATTGATCCCGACAATCCACGTCGAGTGATCTTGAAAATTACCGAGCCGCTGAAACTCAATCACAGCTATACGCTGGTGCTTGATAAGGGGATCAAGTCGGTGTCCGGAAATTTGCTTGAAGAAACCATGGCGATTGCTTTTACGACCGAATATGGGCCGCTCTACGCAGGTCCACTCGAAGTTCGCAGCGTAGTCAAGAAGCTGTACACAAGCTTTGAGCTGTCGGAAATCTACGTGGCGCTTCGAAATGCCGGACAGAAGGCACACCAGCTCCAGGGACTAATCGTGGACGTAAATAATTCACGATATAAAGCACTGGAGGAGCGGGACAACGCCTACTTCCCGACTCAAAAATACGTGGCTTATGAAGCAGCGAGAGCATTGCTCTCCTCGCTCCTGATGCGGATTCTAAACAGCGATGCATCTACGGGAGGTCCAACATCAACTGCCTCGACGTCTGGAATGGTTACGCTCGGCGATTTGACGGTTCAAGAGAGCGCAAGCTCAGGGTCGGGTACCGGCGGCGGTTCCGGCAATTCTGACCCGCTCACAATGGTGGAAGACGCATTATCTGATCTTTCCGGTGAGCTCAAGTTCTGGCAAGATGCGATGCTTGGCCGTAATCGCAGAGGGTATGCAGCACCTGTTTCCGCCAACTTCCGCACCGCAGCTGGAAGCCCCGAAAGTCGAGCGTTTGAATAATGCGTGATCTTCGGGCCGACATCAAAGACATCCTGGAGAAGTACGGCCACAAGGTTGTCTATGTGCGGCAAGACAAGCGGTTCCGGTGCGATTGCTATTCGGAGCGCAGCGGGGAGCCTATGGCGGATTGCCCGAAATGTTTCGGCACCACCTACAAGGTGTCCATCCGAAGCTGCCTGACCCGGCGAAAAGTCAGCGTAGTGCCTGAAACTTTGCCGGGCGCCAGACGAGTTTCACCGCTCGGGAATATTGCCGCCACGACCTACAAGTATTACATGGAGCACGACGTAGCGCCGCAGCCGGGAGACTTGATCTTGGAAGTGGAATGGGATGGCGAGAAGCCAGCGACCATTACCGAAAAGCTCTACGTTAGTGTGCCGGACCCGCTCCGTGGCGACACGGGAAGAATAGAGTTCTGGCAAGTCTATGTACGGCTTGATTGGAAGGGGGACAACGATGATGCAACCCTCACCGAACATTAGCTACGAGCAGCTCGCTCATCTATTCATGGATGAGGGCATCACGCTCGGTAAGCGACTGGTGATTGCTGCAGAAGCAGCAAAAGGGCAGATGTATCAGCCCACGCCAGTGACGTCGGTTGATCAAGCCAAGATGATTTTTGGATCCGGGCCGCTGATCGACCGATGCGACGACGCCACGGCGTTCGCCAATTTTGATGTGTATCTGATGAGGATGGATCGTAATGCATTTCAATACTTATATCGATGCCTTATGCCATTCCCATTTGATCTCATATATATTGATGGCTTTACTTTCAACAAGATGCCTGACGAGATCCAGGATTTCATCGATTTCGCTAAGCAAAAGGAGTACCACGGACAGCTCATACATGGATTCTTCGATATTGAAGGTTTGTCCGGCTTCGAGGCATACCGATCCCTTTTTGTAAGCATTGCGAAGCTCAGCATTGTCACAGAAGACGGCATTGAGGAAACCGGCAAGTACATCTCGGTTGTTGTCGATCAGATCAAAGATCGAAAAGCTGCCGCCGTGTATGCGGGCCTGGTTACAGCCCTGAAGATAGGCGCAAGCCCAATCAACAAGGCGCTTGCTGACGTGGATCTGAAGGCCGAGTTCACCAATGATCAAATCATCGAACTGCGCAGTGCAGGAATGGTTTGCTTCAGAAAGAGCTTTAAGAAAGGGACGATCTGCACCTCTGCAACATGCGCCGTGGCAACAGAAGGAAGTGTTCACAAGAACATCTCCAATTTCAGGATTGCCCAGGATGTCATTCAGGAAATCGCTCAGATCCAACAAGAGTACGTCGGGCGGGTCGGCATTTCCTTCGTGAAATCGGAACTTGAAGATCAGATCGAAGTCGCCCTAATGTACCGAATGAAGCTGGGTCAGCTCCGCCGGTACGACTACGAACTGACCACCGACGAGCTCAACGGGATCATCAATACAGCGATCGAATTGGTGCCGATTTTTACGATACAAAAAATGAACGCCAGTGCGCTGGTGAGGGTGAGGGTATGAATTTGAGGCCTATCGAGATGAATCCGGAAGTCGCAAAGGATCCATACGTTGACAGTCGGCTGCGGTCCAATAAGCCAACGAATTACATGGGTTTCATTGATGAGCTCCGCAGATTGTGGCAGCTGGCCGGCAAAGAGGGAGACTTCAAACGGCATGAGCCAATCAAAGAAGACATGGCTCTTCCGAGGATCTCATACCGGAAGATCCACCGAACAGTCAACACGAGCTTTAAGGACATCAAGCCACGTCACCGAGCAACCATCAGACACCCCTATCGAGAAGGTGAGTGGGTGGAGCTGCGGGGTCAAATCTTTGATGTCGTCGTGGAATTCAACGTCTACTCGGCATCGGCCGAACAAGCCGACGAAATGATTGAAGAGCTGGACGAGTTCCTTCTGTTATACAAGGGATTCTTCAAAATGAATGGCGTGCAAGAGATTACATTTTTGCAACAACTCCCAGACACGGTGATCACGGATTTCAGGTTCCCAATTGCCTGCCGTCCGATCCAATATACAATGCGGTTCGAGAAGATCATGCCCTTATTTCTCAACCAGATTCAACAGATGATGGTTGAGGCCCAAGT
Source organism: Paenibacillus rhizovicinus (assembly GCF_010365285.1). Taxonomy (NCBI): domain Bacteria; kingdom Bacillati; phylum Bacillota; class Bacilli; order Caryophanales; family Paenibacillaceae; genus Paenibacillus; species Paenibacillus rhizovicinus. Next base: position 67,740 of record NZ_CP048288.1, on the reverse strand, counting down.
TGTCCAGCCACAAGAAGTATCCAAGGAGGATGAGTGACAATGGCAAACGAGAACGAAAACCTGCCCGGCGTCAAGGTGACGTATGAAGACGGCAACCTTTACTCTGGCAACCAAAGCCTGCAGGCCAATACGCAATCCATTTTGTTTATTGGTACCGCAGTGGACGGTCCATCCGGCGAACCAGTCAGCGTTCGTGATCTGGGGATCAAAGCGGCTGACAAATTGTTCGGCGGTTTGATCGACCGTAAAACAAAACGCCCTGTCCAGGCGAGCCTGCTTCGTGGCTTGTACGAAGCAATCAAAGCCGGCAACGAAGACGTTCGTTTGCTCCGTATTGGCGGCAAACAGGCCAAAACGATTCTGCAAGCGAAAGACGTAGCCCGCAATATGGAGCAATACCTCGGCGATGCGAGAGGGAACGAGCCGTTCTTCATCGACGTGGATGTGCCATCCGGCGGCAAATTCGTTGGCGTAAGCAAAGTCGAAGTCATTCAGAAAGACGGAACTGCGGTCAACATGACCATCGGAAACGTCCTTGACTATATCGATCCGGCCACGGGAGCCGAAAAAGCATTCTTCTTCGGCAACAAAATGCGCCCTGGCACAACCGTAAGGCTCTCCTTCGATTACGAGACTCGCAACTATACGATGGTTCCGAAGCTCGAAGGCGGCGTGCCAAACTACAACGACCCGGATTACACCCTGTCGAAAGATACGGCGAACAACCATCATTTCTACTCGGCTCGCAATAACTGGTCTGATCGACTGGAGTCCGGACACATCCCAGTCGTTGTCGTGAAAGACAACGCTACTAGCGAAGTGTTCACGATCTCCTCGACAACGCCGACTGGCGACTACATCTACCGTGTGGGTAAAGGCCAAACGGCTAACCCGCTGACAGATGCATGGTCGGATCAAGACTACAAAGACGGCGGCATCTTCTTCACATCCGCCTATGACAACGAGGTCGGCAAAGGAACGTATCCGGCTCTTACGGGGGACGTAACGGTGACGGTCGAATACGCTTGGTTCACTTCCTTTGCTCAGTCGAGCACTTCGGAAGGCCCGATCCCAGGTACGGCTGCCACATATGACCTGAACTACGCACCAATGGCCACTGGCTTCGGCGTGTTCTACAAGAGCGGAAACACTCGTGTGGAGCTTTCGGAAGGTACCGACTACGGTGTGAGCATTGCCGACAAAACGGTGACGGTTACGGCCGGGGCAGCGCCGGTTGGCGCTCAATTGATTGCCTCTTATAAGACTTCCGCATCGACGGTTCAAGACCCGAAGGTGGAAGTGTTCGGTAAATACGCCGGCTCGGTGTACGGTGGCCTCACGGATATCTACGATCTTGAAACCCTTCATGGGGTAGCCGTCGAAGTGACAACAGATCCGGAAGATCCAACGGGCTACGAAAAGATCATCTCTTTTTACAAGCCGGAAGAGAAGCGCCTATCGTACCGTGACACGGTTCTTGTATACCGCACCAAGAAACTGGCACAAATCAAAACGATCCGCCAGTTCGTGAACTACGTCAATAACGACTCGCAGAACAACGTTGTCTACCTGGCAGCTGCGAACGAGTACGGCAGCGTACCGATTCAAGGGCTGGAAGTGACGGGAAAAACGTTCCTCGGCGAACAAGCTCCCGGCACGCTGAAGGAAGATTTGAATGAACCAATGGATTCTCCGAATCGCTACCCTTGGCTCGGATCCGACGGTGTGTTCGACGTCACCAGCCCGACGCAAATGCAAGAGCTATATGAAACACTCGGCGGCAAGTATGACTTCGTTGGCGACGATTACAAGCTCATCCAGCTGGGCGTATATGGCAAACTCGAAAACTATGTGGTTGACGAGATCGTGCTGCTCGATGTGCATGCCAACACGCTGATCGATCCGCTAGTTCCAGAGAAAAGTTTCGCCAACCAACTTGCACTGCACTGCGCAACGGCAACGGCGAAGACCTGGGAGACCATCGGCACGATTGGTGTAGCGCCGGCACTGAGCGCATCTCTGCTGGACGTACAAGAGTACATCGACATGCTGACCAAGCCAGGATTCCTCGATGGCGACATCAACGCCGACAAGCGTGCGCTCTACGAGCGTAACGGTATCCGCACGGATTACGTGAATGAACATTACGTGTACACGGAAGCGACGCACGAATATGTTCTGAACGATGAAGGCGACCGCATCGACATCGGCCGCTACGTGAACATCGTGTTCGGCCCGGAAATCGGCCTCTCCAGTGACAAGATCGGAAATTACGTGACAAGCGGCGCAGCCACTTACGCAGCTCTGATCTCCACGCTGAACCCAGAGGTTTCGACAACGAACCGCACGCTCGAGGTTGTTAAAGGCTTGCGGTACAAGCTCTCTGATGCACAGCACAACCAGCTGTCCGATGGTCGATTCGTAACCTTCGCCGATCAAATTAACCAAGCAAACATCGTGAAGTACGTGGTGAAAGACGGCGTAACAGCTGCACTTCCATTCTCCGACTACACTCGTTTGTCCACGGTTCGTATCGTCCACACGGCGGTGCAGCTGGTTCGTCGCAAAGCCAACCCGTTCATCGGCCTGCCAAACGGTCTGGCGCAGCGCAATGCACTGTCGGCCGAGATCCAAGCCGGCCTGGACAAGATGAAGGAGCTTGGCGTGCTCCAACGCTTCAAGTTCACCATCTTCAGCTCCGTGCAGGATAAAGTCCTGGGTAATGCTTTCATTACTCTTGAACTGGTTCCGCAATTCGAGGTTCGCCGCTTCAACACAAGCGTGGTACTTCGTGCAGCGTAATGCAATCCATCAATAAGGGCGGCGGGGCGAGAGCCCCTCTGTTCACATAAAAAGGAGTGAAAGATCATGTCTTTCGATCAAGAGCAATATACCCGGACGTTCAGCTCCTTCAGCGGTGCTGACATCGTTGCAACATTCAACGGGCGCCTTATCGGTGAGCTTCAAGCGATCACGTACTCCGTGGTTCGTGAAGTAGCGCCGATCTACACCATGGGCTCTCCAGATCCACGTTCGTTCTCCAGAGGCAAGCGTGGCATCAGCGGCAGCTTGATCTTCACGATGTTCGACCGTGATGCGCTCATGGAAGAAATGAAGAAGTCCTACGAGGGCGCACCGGACCTCATGACATTCCAGCAATACCAGTGGAACGTCGGCGCTCAAGAGAATCAAATCCTGAGCGGCCTTCAAGCCGCAAAGAGCACGGGCGGATACGGCATTGAGACGTGGGACGAGCAAATGACCAAGCTGGGCTACGGCGCAGTATCGGGTCAGCAGGGGTACAGCGCAGACGGCTTGACCGGATTCTATACACCTGAATACGCCGACCAGCTGATGCCGTTCAACATCGCCATCACGGGCGCCAATGAATTTGGCCAACGGATGGGCATGGAGCTCTACGGAATCCAGATTCTGAATTCCGGATCCGGCTTCTCGGTGGATGATGTGGTTGCGGCCACGGCGTACACTTTCGTCGCACGGAAAATCAAAGGCGTTGAACGTAAGGCGAATCTTCGCACGTCGGGTCAATCCAGCGCCAACACGGCTGCCGGCGAATCTTATCAAATCGTATAAGATGGCAGCAGGGAAGGGGGCAGCGTTCGCTGCTCCCTTTTTACATAACCAATGAAAGGGTGAGAGGAATGCAAAGACGACCAACTGACGTTGATGGTATGCAGAGGACATTCACGACATACGCCGGCACCGACATGGTTGCTACACTGAATATTCCAGGAAAAGGCCCAATTGTCTTCGGAAACCTGTCGCAAATATCCTACTCGATTTATCGAGCCAAGTTTCCAGTTCTTGCACTGGGCCGGGTGACACCAAAAGGCTTTACCAGAGGGATGCGTACCGTGACCGGCATATTGCAGTTTACCGACTTCGACGAGACGATTGTCTACCGATGTCTGGAAGAGATCAGGGAGCAAGGATACAAGGTGCTGATGGATGAAATGCCAATGTTCGACGTGACAATCTCTATGGCCAACGAGTTTGGCAGCAAGAGCGTCATGACGATCTATGGCATTACGACCTTCACAGAGGGCAAAGTCATGGGTGTCAACAATATGTTTACTGAAAACGTCTATGAGTTCTATGCACTCGATATCGATCCACTTTCAAAAGTAAAACGGCTAGGAGGCTGATGATGATGTACAGAGCACCCGCTCCACAAGGAAACCCGTATGTCCGGCCAAACGGCAGGGTAGAGTATCAAATCTTCAACGAAGACTACTTCTCCGGCGCAGATGTGCATCTGTATTTCGGAAACATCTGGGTAGATGAGGCCGTGGCTGTTGCGTTTCAGCTCGAGGAGCGAGTGATGCCAATCTACGGTTATAACTCATTCACCTTCGATGCAGTCGCCAGAGGGCAGCGAATGATTAATGGTATGTTCACGATCAACTTCAAGTCTGTGGGCTACTTGATGACCGTGCTGCAAAATGCCAACGCCATTGAAATGGCAGTATCAGAAGCACAGCAAAGCGGGCTTGTCACGCCCGACGATTTCAAAAATTACAAGCTGGACGATATTCTCAAGATGGCTGGAAAGAGTGGCTTCGATCAAATCGCCGACGAATATGAAAAGGCGCTCTGGGGCGTGACAGACGATACAAATTCAATTCTCTCTTATGGTAATCGACCGTATTTTCCGCAGACCCAATACGGCTTCGACATCAAAATCAACTATGGGGCAGTATCGGAATCCATGTCACCACAGATTAAGAATTACTCAACATCCAGCTACGCCAATGCAAAGGCGCCCATGTTGACGGTAGAAACCATCAACGGCGTTCAATTGACAAGTATGAGAAAAGACGGCATCGGAACGAGTTCGGATGGTGCACCAATTACGGAAACATACAGTTTCATAGCTAGAGACTTAAATGGCCCTTTATATATGAATCAAAAGCGTATATAATTGTTATAGTGTAATGCATTACGTTAGGGGGATAAAAGCAATGAATGATAATCAGGGACCAAAGCAACCGGACCTCTTCGATGGTGCTCGCACCGAAGGTGAAGACGGGATCATGAGCGGGGATAAGGCACCGGCAGCAGGGCCGTCCGGGGATGAGCAGGAAGCCGAACGTATTGTAGTGGCCTACGGGTACACGCAGGAAGAACTGGAAACAGAAATCTTCCCAGAAGGTCCGACACGACTTGAAGTGGAGCAATGGAAAGAGAAATATCGTGGTGTTTATTTCACACCATTTGATGATGAGGTCTTCGTCTGGCGTACACTGGAACGTCCGGAATACAAGGAATGTATTGCTGACCGCACCTTAACGCAGCTTGACCGTGAGGAAATCTACACGGAGAAATGCGTTCTCTTCCCGAGAAACTATTCTCGTGAAAAGATGCGCAATGACAAAGCCGGCATTCCAAGCTTGCTCGCCGAAATGATCATGGATAAATCCGGATTCGTGGCGCAGGCGGCTCCAATTAAATTATAAGAACCACAGCGAGCAGGGCATTACGTCCTGCTTGTTGTCTATGTAAAGAGGTGTATCCATGGCTACTAGTCGGCAGATTCAAAAATGGAAGAATAAATATGACGACGTCTATAAAGTTCCTGTGCTGGAGTTCGAGTTCTATTTTCGCCCGCTGGGCCGGGAAGAGTATCGCCAGGTTATTATTCAGGATTTGCCGATCGGAGACTTTCAGGAAGCGATCTGTGCAGCAGCCATGCTCGAGCCAGCTGACTTTGATTTCGGACATGGCAGGGCCGGCTTCGCAGAAACACTATGCGACTTGATCCTGGATGCATCGGGTCTACATATGGGTCAGGCGCAGCAGATCCTAAATGAGTTCCGAGAAGAGATGATGGTATTCGACAATCAAGTAGATTGCCTCATCAAAGAAGCCTTCCCAGAATACAAGATCGAGGACATCGGAAATTGGACTGTTCCAAAAACGATGTGGCATGCGGCCAGAGCCGAGTATGTGCTGCAGGTGTTAAGAGGGATCCCTATCATTCCAATTGACCAGCAGGCACAAGCTATTTTGGCTCAGCAAAAAGGGCAGCAGCCGCCACAACAGCCACAGCCACAAAAGCAGCCGATGATGTCGCCACAAGAGCGAGCAATGAACTCGCCGCTGGCACGTCCGGAGGAACCTCCCGCACCACGTCGGCCAGTAGAACGGGGAAATGGACCGCAGCGCAGCCAGCTCTCCGAGGAAGAAACCATGCGCATGCTAACGCAATCCATGGCCAGTCACCCGCAAGGCGGGCAGCAGATTGACCCGGCCAGAGAGAATAATCCCGCAGGCGACATGTTCCCTGAGCTGTCGTGGTTCACATCCGAAGAGCAGCTGAAAGGGGAATTTGATTGAATAACGAAGGATATGAGGTGATGGTCTTGTCGAAAAAAGTTAAGGTAATTTGGTTAACTGGCGGTAAACGTAAGGAGCAAGTTTTTGATACCCGTCAAGAAGCTGAACCACTTATGAAAGAACTAAACGAAAAAGGTGAACTATGGGTTTTGACGGACAAAGTTTAATATGCAGTTACATGAGCAGATATCGCTGATCTATAAGGACCCCAGGGTGAATCGAAAATACGGAGAGGGCAGATGGTGCATTCAAGATGCCTGGGAGATCTTCTTCCAGATCTGGTATGAAAAAGCCGGCTGCCCATTGCCATAAGCGAGGTGCAACAGATGCCAGAAGATCAAGAGAATCAGTTTTCCGCATACTTGGATCGAGACACTAGGCCGATGTCTCGATTCCTGGCATCTGAAGATGAACGCCAGGAGATGCCGATGCTGGCCAAAGTTGGAATTGGCGTAGGAATTGGTGCTATTGCTATGACGCTTGCTCACCGGACGGGCGGTATGCGCAGAATGGCACAATTTATCGAGGTGCAAGGCAAGGCTGCCCGGCAGGCTGCAGAGGAAGTCGCCATGATGGACGGCCGGGGCATGATGAACGTGGTCCATCGAAATGGAGAGTTCCGTGAGCGTTACCGTACAAATGTGCAGGAGCGGGCAGAAGCCATGCGTCAGGGCACTCATCGGGAATACGATATGCAGCGGATCGTCCGCCAAATGAACAACTTCGTGGACCGGGAGATTCCTTCGCATATCGAAGAAGGCATGCGGTTCAATGCCATCATGGATGACTTGCGTAGTAAGCATGGACTATCGGAAGACACCGTTAATAAAGTGACCACCGCCTTCCACAAGCGCAGTAACATCAGCAAAGGCAATTTCTCATTGAAGTATGCGCATGACCGGGAGATCCGGGCGACGTTAGCAAAGCATGGAGGCATTGAGGATAAGAGCATTCAGGATGCGGTAATCCAAGCAAGAGCAGCACACCGGAACTTTAACGTCAACCAGCAGGGACAGCAGATGCAGGCTCGTGTTGATCGGATGCAGCGTAAATTCCGTGACCTGGCCATGAGCGAAATGCATGAGCTCACTCGCAAACAAGGCGGCATTAAAGAGGCCATTCGTGGCCACCGTCAAGCGACAATCGATGATATCCTGGAGCTTAACAGCTCCGGACGCATGAAAATCGACACGGATACGAAGATCAACCTGGAGCGTATCCGATCGAACAACCAGAAGTTCGGACAAGCCGTATTCGACGAGCATTTGTATGTCCGCATCAATGCTGATGGCAAAGCACATGACTTCTTCGACTACAAAACCTTTGACGACATTAAGGAACGGACGATGGAGTGGTGGTCGCCGACCATATTCGGCGGGATTGGCCATGTGCGGGATGTGCTGAATGCGAGGAAGGCTAGACGAGATACTCCTTTCCGGATGTTTAACCGAGGCGGCATCCAGCCAATCCTCAATGCGCAAAGGGGGCTGGCTAACAATGAGACGCTCAAGGAAGAAGCTATGTATTTCAATGGCCGCTTCTACAACCTCTTCGACAATGGAGCTGCAGATGAGCCCCTTGAAATTCTTAACAAGAAGCGTAAGGTCCGACTGACCTCATCACAATTCGGCACGCAGGCACGGATGGTTCGTGCTACAGCGGGCATGGGCAGTGAAGGAAAAGATCGAAACCTGTTTAAGCGGATCTTCGACCTTGGCGATCAGAACAAAGATACCACTGCGCAGGCATGGTTCAGTGTCGCCGGCAAGTTCTTCAACCCGGAGTGGGAGCGGAACATGATTGATAAGGCTGTGCGAGAGGGTGTCGATTACAAAGGCTTCTTCAAGGCCCGTGGTTATTTCGAGAAATACACATCCGGCTTTTCGCCTCGTGTGCTCAATCAGATCCAGAGCCATATGCCGCAGCATATCCAAAAATTCGTCAAGGATAACAACATCAACTTCAACCGAGACGATGACATGCTCAAGCTCTTCGAGTACCTGGGTAATCCGAAGATGAAAGTTCCACAAGGGAACGGTGCGTTCTCATCATCCAATTCGGCGGCCAAAGGTGCGAATGAAGGCATACGGAACCTCTGGCGGCAATTCGATCAGAACCGAGAGGGCGTGCTTGGCCGGATCAATCCGATCGGCGAGGCGAACCTTCTGGCAGGCGAATATACCAGGGTTCAAACCGGTATGGATCAGATCAATCAGCAGGTCAGTTTGGAACTCATCCGTCAGATGATGGAAGTGAAGTCCGGGCCGAAGCAAGGTTTCCGTGATCTTATGAGATCTCTCGAGAAAAGTGGAGACATCCGTGGAAAAGACATGCGTGAAGCCAATGACCTCTATGCGCATTATGAGTTCCTTCGAGAAGGTCGAACGATCTACTCGGCAACCGACGATGCACTAGAGCGGGTCAATAACCTGTTTACAGGAGACACCGCATTTAGATCCCACGTCATTGGGATGACCAAGAAGACGAATCCAATGTGGGAGCGGTTCTCCGGCAGCCGGCCGGTGAATGAGTTCGGTGACGATTACCTGGCCGTTAACATGTCATTCGAAAATGGTTTTATGAATCAATTCTCCTCATGGAGCGGCATCAAGGACTTCGCAAAACAATGGGACCCGAGAACAGGGCGACGCAACATGGAAGATTATACGACGTTCTCGGCTTACATGTCCTATATTCCATACCGTCTGCAAGATGCGCTTGGCAGCGTAGGGCTGGGATTGTCCGATGCTTCAATGGGGAATAGGCTGCAAATGTGGTCTTCACTGCTGCTGAAGCGGTTCCTGCCGGTCGTAGCGATCCCGACCTATGCGGATTATATCGATGATAAGTCCGAGCAGTTAACTGGTCAGAGCATCTCAGACCGCTGGGAAATATATAAGGCAACAACCGAGCTCAACAAGGCGGCGGCCCGTGATGCAACTGGTCAGACCGAGGTGCTCAAGCGACGCATGATGCTCCACCCAGGAGCAGAGCATTTCAGCGGCGGTCCGGAAGTATATCTTCCAGGGTTTGGCCGAGCCAGCGCAACCCGACTTGCCGGCTTTATCGCAACTGGCGGGTCTCCGGTAGATGAACGAGACGCCTATTCGCAAGAGGAAATGTACGATTACTACCAAAACGGATCTGACGAAGTGCGTAAAGGCCGCTGGTGGTTGTTCGGCTCCAAGGGCGCTTACCGGGGCGAGCGGATCACTGAGTTCAGACCAAACTCGTACCGTCTTGCGATGAGTGACTGGGAGTACACAAGCGTGACCTCTACGATGCAAGAGCGCTGGGAGCACTCGGCGTTCCCGACACTAGAGAACCCGCTGGGCGTTGCCCGCAACTTGTTCAACTCCGAAGAGGACAAATATTGGTGGGAAAACAAGCACTATTACGATCGGCCGTACATGCTTACCGGATCGCTATTCAACCCAAACACAATGGTCTTTGGGGATCTCGGAAACGCTGCGCTTGGCCAAGTCGTGAAGCCAGTTAGACAGATGCACACTGAATACTGGAGTGATCCAGTGTTGGTGCAGGAGCAGGCTGATCAATTGGCCGAACGGCCGGCAGATCCGATCTTAACCAAGGTGTCGCCGGGTGGTCGAATGGAGCATGTCGTTCAAGCGACCCCGGACCAATACGGTGCCTATTTCGACAGCAGTCGGCCGCAGCAGACTGTGAGCAGTCAGGCCATGGCAAACATTGAGGATGGCAAGGCCCGCCTCGCTGAATCTAAAGCCGGCAGCTACCCGACAAGGTACTTCATCAGCAATGAGCTGGATAATAACGGATCGGCTACCGGCGCCTATGTCATGCAAGATGCGGCGACGAGTAGCACCATCTACGTGCCTTCGAATGTGGCCAAACAAAACATGCCAATCAACAAAATGTTCGCCATGGCTGCGGAGCCCGTTCCAACGGTAGACACCAAGCCACGGGCTATGTTTGATCAAGATTTTGTATATCGCCAGGAAGTCGTCAACCGTAAACTGCGGAACCTGCAAGACCCGACGAGCCTCGAATGGCAGAGTCAAGAAGCCTTTGAAAACTGGACAGAGCCGCTCGGTATTTATAAATACGCAGCTGAAGAGCTGATTGGCGGAGATCCTTACAAGAATAAGATGATCATTCAAAAAGCCGATGCGGCCACCAACATTTCCAATGCGTTTTGGGAATCAAACCTGGGCGGCGCTGGCGGCGATGTATCCGAGATTATGCGTCGTTTTATCAGAAGAGACAGTGGCCAGCTCGATACGTTTAATCCGATCCGAAATACGATGCCAGACTGGATGCCCGGTGGCGGGTATTTCATCAACTTCCAGACGGGTGATCCGTACCAGAAGATTGCACATGGTGAGTACAGACTCCCAGGCGAAGCCTATGAGCGAGTAAACCAACTTCATCCGGATGAGACAGGGAACTATGGCGCTTTCGATAAGTTCAAGATCCTGGCTGACGTGGCGCCGTGGAGCGACGAGTATCGCTACTGGAAGGATTATGTCGAGGACAACAACAAGGACACAGAGCTGCGCCGACAAGCTGCAATCATAAAGGACCAGGTATCCAAGCGAAAAGCGAAATATGAATTTACGGATTACCGGTTCAAGGACAACGATATTGAGAAGCAAAAGGTCACGGTGTCTAAGTTCCTTGATGATTACACCTTCCTTACCGAGGAGATGCCGGATACGCCGATTCGACTTGCCGGCATGAAATATCAAGCCAAAGCTGAGGGTGTTCTCCAATCTTACTTTAAGGTTGGCGACAAGGTGACGATCGGGATCAGCGCTGATCCATCCAGACGCAGCTCCGACGATTCATATAATACGATGCGAGCTGTCGTCTTCAAAGGGCTTGAAAATGTTAACCAAACGATTATTCGAAACGGGCAGATGAGAGAGAATGAGACGGATTTCACGGCTGCAGGCGTCCATGCCCGATTCACAAAAGGCGAGATTGCGCAAGGACGCCGGTGGGAAACCATGGCGCACGCCGATACCTTTCTCAACTCCAAGTTCCTCCCGGTCCGAACAGCTTTGGAAGAATACGAGCGGGATCACATCTATGGAAAGGACTGGGCGACGTGGGACAACTTCATGGTTGATGACTACGTTGTCCCAGCCTATCAATCCGGTATCCGTGGTAATGTGTTGTTCGCCGCTGGAGCGGGACTCATGTTTTCAGCTCTTCCAGCCATTTTTATGTTTGGACGAGGAAAAAGCGGGTTCCGGCATCTCAAGATCATGGGAGCCACATCGGCCGCTTTCGCTGCCGGCAGTATTTGGCGATCAGCTCATGAGGCACAGACCGGTGAAACCTGGATTCCAGAACGACGCCGTAAAGAGCAAGACATCAACGAGTATTTCGATGTTCTGAAATATATGAAATTCTCCGGCCTGTACGAAAGGGCGAAGGAGGAGCTGCATCAGCAGGGAATTGATGTTGAGGCGATCGCTAACGACCGGGACATGAAAAAAGAAATGAACAAGGCCAAGCGGCAAGAGCTGCAGGACGAGAAACGAAACCTTTACTTGAACCAACCTGCAGGATGGGAAGATCGAAAAGCTGAGATCAATGCACAGCTCAACTTAATCACGGAAGATAGGGACGAGATGTACCTGCCTAATGCCGTGCTTCAAGCACTGAACTATAAGGAACAGGCTGAAACGACTCTCTACGCCGTCGATCCTTACGAAGACCGGATGAAGGTCATGCGGTCCATGCCATATAAGGATAAATGGTTCTTCAATGAGTTCGCAGAAGCCAGACTTCAAGATCAGCAGCGGATTTTGGATCTGGTTCCGGACAACGAAGGACGGGTCCTCAAAGCCCTTTGGGGTTACGAGCTGGAGGATCAAGTTCCACTGGAAGAATACTTCAAGGATAAGTTCTTGCCTGATGAGAATTGGGTCGGCTGGCAGCCGGACGTAAACCTGGAAGATTACCAGGTAAAAGCTGTTCAAGATGCAGGCATCGATTTGAGCGACTACAACTTCTGGGATGATGATGTCCAGTCGGCTGCCATGCTGCCGGACATGTACGAAGGTGGAAACGGTCCGGGCAAAAGCAACTTTAGAGGATACAGGGACATGCAGCGCAACATCCGAGAAGTTCTGAATGGTCAGGGTCTATGGGACGTGCAAGTGACCGTGACTCCGGCCAGTGACGGTGGATCCCGAATCAATATGGACTATCAAGAAGACCGGAGCCGTGAGATCGACTCGTACCTGAAGTACAATATGGATTCCATTGTTTAGGATGTGGGGATATGAATGACAAAATAAACGGTTTTGACAATACAGGGATTCCGATGGCCACCCCTGCTTCACAGCAATGGTCGCTGCTATCGTCATTCCATGCAACCCGAAAGGCATCATACGATAACGACCCGACTCGAGAGGATCGGGTCAGTCGGGTACTAAGTGCCATCAACGACACTCCGATCTTGGATCAGAAAACGATCAAGTCGAGCGGTAGTGTTATTTTGAAGAACTTCAGCAGCCCACATCAGCAGCTGGGACAAAAGCAGGTTGAGGCATTCCAGAAGTTCATGAGCGGGCAGAGCAACGTATTTTACGCCTTCGATATCGAGTCTCTCGGGGATGAAGCATCAGGAAAAGGCCTGCACGTTCCAGAGATTGCGATTCAGGGTTTCCAAAAGACCAAAGATGGACTTTTCAAAGCCGACAACCGGCGGCAATTGAGCCTCCTAGTCAAGCCGGACAAAGAAAGCCAGCTCTATCTGGATTCTCTGATCCGCCGGATCAAAATGGACAAATTCGCTTTCAACAACATGAGCGACGCTGAGCGCCGATCCATCGTTAACCTTATGCGCTACTCGACACTCTCGGGAGCCGGTCTGCAGGCAGCGAACCTAAACGAGTCTACGCTTTCGCATAATACGATCATCAAGAGCCTTGAGGATATGAATGGTCGGTACAGTTATCAGAAATTCATTCTCAATTTCGACATGTATCGGGATCATATCCAGTCCGGCTATAACAACCTTGTCGGCCTGAGTGACAAGCATTCCGTCGCCAACCAGATGCGTAAATACCGTACCTTCGTTCAAGGCCACGCCGATCAGACATTCTTCTCCTACAACGGGGAGAACTTCGACTTGGAGACACTGGACCGGTTCGGCAAGAAGACTGGCCAGACCATTGCCCGCCCTCAAAATCATGTGGACTATTTCCGGGTACTGCAGACAGCTTACGCCAACCCGGTTGACTTCCATCAAGAGTTCGGCGGCAAAGGTGTTATGAAGGGGCGATATTTCCAGCAGGGCTACCTGTCCATGCATGAGGTTAGACGAACACTGGGGATTGACGGCGATGATGCGCATGCGGCGATCGCCGACGTTGATGAGCGGGGTCTCGGTGGAGTAATCAACAAAACGCTGCCAAAGGTTCATAACAAAATCAATGCGGCCAAAAACCGTGGTGCCATGGAAGGCATGAATATCCGGCCATCCGAATTCACTTGGAACAAGAAAGAAGTGCTCAAGAAAGGCGATAAGCTGTTCGCCTCAAACGGTTACGCAGCCTACGGAGATGACAATCTCGATTTTCAAGCCAGGCTTGAAGATGGCAAGATGGCGATGCACGATGTCTCCTGGAATCGCACGGTCATCAATGCTCGCACTTTGTACACCGTCAATGGCGTCCGTGAGCTGACAGATGATAAGGGCGTAATAAATGGCCATGTGCTGGAACTCTTCGATTCCGATAATGACCGATACAGTTACGTGACCCGGCAGGGCCCGAACTCCATGCATCAGATTGCCCAGTTCGTGCAAAGCCGCTTCCATAACGTAAACGGCATGAGCAAGGACGAGCAGGCAGAAATCCGACGGATCCGAGAAACCGACCTTGCTCGCCGCAGATACGAACGGATGTCCAGTTTATCAGGTGCCGGCGGCGAGAGTCGTACTGCTGGATTCGATGCTGCCAAGCGGATGTACGAGAACACGGAGCATTACGAAAAGCGTCTGGGCGCCAAGCAGAAGAATATCGCAGCCAAAGCACAAGCGCTTGCGCTCGCCGAATACAGCTCTATGGGATCTACAGATCCTAACGTATTGAATAGCCTCTACTCTAAGTATGAGGCTCAGATCCGAGCAGAGGTCGAGCCGTACCGCAGCAACGATAGTTATCGCAGCATGCTCGACTTCAACAGTAAGCCGGTGGGCTTTGCTAACGGCCAGCTGCAGTGGGGCCACAATATTGACGAAGAGAAGCTGTTCTACCGGATGGCGCCTCGTCTGCGCAGCGAGCGGCCTGTGTTCCAGGAGGCGATCCGCACTATTGAACAACAGATTCCGATCCTGGACAGCATGACGTCATCAGAGCGAGCAGCTGCTCGGCAGCAGCGAGATATTGCATGGCGCCTGTACACACAAGGGGTAAGCCGAGATGATGCTGCAGGCCGGCACGTAGGCGCTCGTGAGATGGCATCATGGGAGAATCGAGGATTCCGTTTAAATGTAGATGGGGATGAGCGATTCTTCAGCATGCAGTCCGTGCAGCAAACAGAACGTGCGATCCGCAGATATATTCAGCAGGACGATTCCAATAACCCGCTGACACAGCAGCACCGGATGACACAGTTCATAAATGGACTGCATGAAAATGGCCTAATTGGTTCCGAGCTTCAGAAGCGGTACGGCATTATTGCACAAAGCAATGGCCAAATCAATGATACCGTGGTTCGCATCGCTATGGACCTGCACAGCAAGAACATTCCGCTGGAGTCGCCGGAAACAACATCGCTTGAAGCTCGTGATATGTCGAGAATCACCGGGGCAAGAAACCAAAGCATCGTAGGAGAGGCGATTCGCAAAACCCTGAGCTATCAAGGCCAGGCCTTTACGATGGGTGGCAAAGTTAATCTGCATGCGGACGCCGAAATGTTCTTCGAGTCCTTGGAAACAAATCACCTGTCGGGGCTAAAGGCAAACAACCGAGGCGCCGTCGAGAGCGTACTGCAGTCACTGAATAACTCCGGCCGCAACATCATGTACGACCTCAGCGTAAATCAAGATATTAACTCGCCTATGGCGAAGATCACAGTATACAAGCCGCAATACAGCACAAGCGTCCGAGAAGCGCTGCTCGAAGGAAAGACACACCCGAGGGCTGTTGAGATTTTGATCCCACTGATCAACCAGGATGGTATGCAGGTGCTCAATAAGCAGCGGATGATCGCTCACACGGTGGCGGTATGGGAAAAGGAGCAGGACGGCAAAGGTTCTGCTGTTCGTAAGTCCACAGCCGAAATCATTGGCATGCGATACGCCCATGGTATGGACGGCATCTTGTCAGCGCTGGACGAAGATGATTACGAAAAGGCGTCCTACCGGAGCAATCGGACATTACGAGATTCAATCTCAAACCTGGCTGGCGGGCAGCGAGATATCTATAATTTCAACGACACCTACGATTGGTCAGGCAACAAATCCGACTTCATGAAGCAATCGCACATCAACGTCATGCCGGCCATGTTGCACAGCATGCTGGAATCCAAAGAGTTGTCCGAAGGGGACCTGAACGATTCTGCTTTCTATTACGACTCGAAGGATCGCAGTCGCAAGGTGAAGCAGCTCCTGACGATCGATGACGTAAACATGAGCAAGCAATTTCAGATACGAATGGGCATGAGCGATTGGAACAACCGAGTTCGCTGGGATGGGGGCACCCCCAACCTGTACGTATCGTCAGTAAAAGACGGACGAGTTCAACAGGGCTCAATGTCCACCATGGACATGCGGGACATGACGCTGTACGGACATTACACTAACATGGGGCGGCCGAATGCTATTCAGTCCCAAAATATGTACATGATCTCTGATGAGGTGGCTGGCCGTCTCTCGAAGATTGACGCTTACGCCAACTTCAATCCAATGGTCGAGACAGAGATAAACGCCGCCTACCGATCAGAACAAGAGGGAAAAGGAAGACCGACCCGGACCGGAGTAAACCTCAAGGTAGCCTACATCACTAACGAGGAGCTTCACAAACGGGTGACGGATCTACAGAATACAGAACAGGGCCGTGGGCTGCTTCGGTCAGAAGGCATCCTCGTAAACCGAGGCGGCAAGGAAGTGGTCGATCCACGCCGGATACCGACTGTTTATGAGCAGCAAGCAGTCATCGCTAAGGAACTCATGGATTCAATGTCAGTTACGGACCAGGACTTCTATGATAAGGGAAACGGAACATTTCAGTGGCACAAAGACTTCGCTAGCAATGGTGCCGCAGCGAGGGGGAGCGATTTTGTTGTCGGTGGCCAGGGGCTCGAAGGTGCGGCTGTTAGGCCGGGTGATGTAATTGGGCGCAAATGGGTCGATGGCGCTTGGGAAGATGTTCGCCACGACAACCGATATGCAGGCAAACTTGTGGGGACCGGATCGCAGGTATTTGGCGTAGAGTGGTCGGAGAAACCATTCAAGCTCTCATTTGCCGGTGAGAAGGGGACAGATGCTATTACACCAAGCCTTCGGTTCATCGAAGCTATCACGGGCGACAAAGGGATCAGTGCTATGATCAGTCCGAACCCAGCTAAGCGTGCTGACTTTGGGATGATGATGGAAGGCTACGCCAAGACGATTATCGATCATGTCATGAACCAGGATCGGAAGAAGCGGGATCAGCTGCTGGAGCAAATAGACTTCGGCCGCATTGGCTTGGAGTTCAAGAACGGTTCATTCATGGATGTGAGCAGACAGGCGCCGATTGATATTGAGGACTTCCACAAGATTGCCAATCAAGTCGGCGCTAAGCTACAAACCAACACCGGATTATTCACGGGTATTCTGGAAACCCGCATGATGCACAATCGGCAGTATTACAAGTCGGTTGATGGAACAGGACGGTCGGTAATCGGCAACGCAAATGATGGCTCAAAAGTTTACGCAAACGGTTTAGATGGCACTTCGATTGGTCATCGTGAGATGCGGTACCTTCGCAGATCGGGAGCCACACAGACTTATGAGCATATCTGGAACGTAATGGAGAAGCAGAATCGTTTTGAGCAGAGCGACGTTAAGAATTTGGCGCACACCATCAAAGCGCTAGTAGATCCGGATGCTCCGGAAATGCAGCCCTATAAGGACCGCATTCTTCAAGGTCATGAGTTCGCATTTATGCCAGAAGTGGAGCTCGACCAGAACACGGTCAAACATACGATCATGGATCGTCAGGCAGTTGCCCACAATCTTGGTATAGATCAACGGGATTTGGGACACGGATTCTGGCTGGGGCTTCCGGAAGAAGTCGATATCAACATCAACGGAAAGAACAGCCCGGCAGTCAAAACCAACAAGATTTTCGTGCCGTTCATGCAGTTACAGGGAGACGGGCAGAGCGACCTGGTCCACCTGAATAAGCTGCAGCGGCAGATCGCCAATATTAATGACAGCATAAAGAAATATGGCGAAGCGAAATCCAAGACCGGCCGTGACAGCGCCTTGAAGCATATGCGAGACATCCAGCGGAACGTCAACAGCTACGTGAATCAACTCGGCACCGACACGCTGACTTCTAAAGGGATGGCCGGAGAGAGAGCTCTGAAGGCGCAAATGCCGTCATCGGGTACAGGCACATTAAAGCTCCTGGGTCCGGAAGCTTCGGCGATGCTCGGCGAAGAAATGACGTTCATCTCCACGCAGCAGGCTAAGGACATGGGCATCTACGAGCACATCATCGGCCAGCAGCATGTTGGCACAGCGGCAGAGAGTGATATTCTCTCCGATTGGAACCGGCAGCAGAACAAGAACGTGCTCACGATCCGTTACCCATCCAAACACGAATCGGCCGTCCAGTTCACACGGATCGCTATCGATCCTAAGCTGAAGACAGGTAACGTGCTGACGACAGCCTTTACGGGCGACCAGCTCGAAGGGGATGCCGACGGAGACCAGTTACACATGGTTTACGTGGACGAAGACAACGTGCAGAAAGAATGGGCTGCTCTGAAAGATAAGCGGGCTGCCGAGTTTATGGGCGGATACAGCAGCTGGGGAGATTACTTGACGCAAGAGGGGAATAAGAAGCTCTCTACATCCGGCCGGAATTATGACCTGCGGGAAGCGGTGAAATCGTATAGTGGTCAGGACACAACCGTCATCCGTCCGATGGAGCCGAACTTGCCGAATGAAATGGCTAACAAAATCGGTAAGACGCAGATCGGTACGATCTCAAACTTAAACTCGGCCATCCAAGATTTTGCTGAGCATACGTATGGAACAGGATCGAATGAGTACAAGTTCCTTTCGAAATTCGGGAGCACCTTGGAGCAGAAGGGTATCGACGCCGCAAAGGACGGTGTAGTGATCACGGAAGATATGAAGTCTCCGGTGTCCGAGTTCCGATCCGCTTTCCTGGCTTCAGACTGGAATAAGGTGCGCCGGATCGATCAAGAGAGCTATGGCGGCATGTGGTCCAGAGAACACGGGCTCGATGAAGCGATAGGACTACTGGATAAGCCACGTAACCTGAATGGCAATCTGGCCAACTCCGGCTTCCGTGTTGGTACTAGCTCCGGAATTAATGTGGAGAATGAAGGTCTTCGAAGAGTGCATGACACCATTTTCGGTAATCTTGAAGAGGGCGACCGGGTTTCCTCTAATGAGTTCACACGGATGTTCGGCAGGATGAAAAGAGGTGTAGGCGCCGCTCCGGAGCCTGATATTGATCCGACTATCCCAAATGTCGAACCCGAACTGGACCCAACGAATGTAATGGGATCCGAAGCTCGAGGGAAGCGTGCTGGCGCTATTCCGGAGATGATGCACGACCTGACCGGCGGTTGGATCCCAGAGAACATCTTCAATGGACCGAATGGTTCAAGAAACAAGAAAATTGCCTTGCTTGGCGGTCTAGCTTTAGGTGGTGTAATGGGTTACAATATTCTTAGTAATGACACTGGGCCGGTTCCACCGCCTCCGCCGCCACAGGCAGCGCCAGTGCCGCAATCACCTTTACCGCCGATCGGCGGTCCCAGCTCCGGAGCGCACGTCTCGATTAGCGCTAGAGGGCAAGGAAACCAGCAACAAGGGCTGTCATCCCTAGTTCAAGAAGGGATGCGCCGGAGCGGATATCAAGGTCAGTCCAACATGACCGTAAACTATTCCGATAACACCAATAACCTTTCGAGGCTCTGGTACCGGGATAAAGTTGAGCAGCACATGTAAGGGGTGTTATATATGGCCTCAAAAGGAATAGATGATCGGGACTCCCTCTATGGGAGTCTTCTCCCTCATCATTTGCGCATTGGCGATACGCAGTTTTACGTGCCTCCCACGGCCATCACCGTCACCAAGCGTATGAAAAATGAAACAGTTAATATGCTCCGGAGCCGGGGCAGTTTTATTAAGGGCAGCGGCTATTTCGATCTCGTGGTCGATTTGTCGCTGTTTTTCCCGGATATGGAGTCAATCAACAATGAGTTGCGGCCGCTACTGGCCCAGGTCAAAAAGTGCCCATTTCTTCCGGTCCAAAGTATGCACCTGAATGACGTCTACGATATTCAGGCAGTGAGCGTTGCCGGAATCACAGTTTCCACAGTGCCAGGATTTCCGCAGGCGATTACGGCAAATCTGCAGCTCTATTCATTTAATCCATTCGTCTACATTTTCAACGAGAATGACCGCACCTTTGACGATCTTTTCAACTGGCCGTTATTCCGCTGGTACTATCGTCGAAGCCTGGAGCCGAGCGAAGGACGTTATACGTATTTCGAACCCATGCGCCAGGAGATGACGGATCAGTTCAAGTTTAAGACAGCCTTTGAGGGCGACCTTGATGCGATCCGCCGCTGGCGGGTGGACCGGGATAAAATGATAAAGGCATGGCAGGACGACATGGCCGATAAGAAATACGTGGACATCGAGGATTTCGATGGAGAGACACTTCCGTTCGATGAGCTCGACGAGGATCTGTTTAACCAAAACTTCGACGAGCATTACAAAAAAGCCATCTTCGAGTATGACATTACGATGGAAGACTGGATGTTTGATGATCTGCATCTGACAGATCTCAGCATAAGCTTCCAGAACGTCATCACGTCGCTGCAGATCCAGGCGCATGAAACACCGACACATCAATACTTGGGATCCCAAGATACGGTGATCGTGGCCCGCTTCCGCACGGATGACTCGGAAACACTGGCGCAGTTCGATGGCATGGTTCGCCGAGCAAACTATCTGGTGCGGGAATACCACAAGGAAATCTCTAACGGTTTCATCCAGTTTGATCATCCGCTGGCCAACCTCTTTGGTGTCAAATTCGTGGTCGTCCAAGACGTACAATCCACGACAGTCGAGGGGCAGCCAGGCGTATTTGATATCCAGCTCACGCTGATCGCTTTTAACCGGGCGCAGAAGAAGCTGGCTGAAACAAGGCTGATGAACGGGGACGATGCGGTATGGGAGATCGATGGATGGCGAAACTCAAACGCCAAACTGCTGATCCCTTTCTTCGGATGGGCATCCTGGCTGAAGGATCGACCGGTATTCAGAGATCTTGCTGTCAAAGGGTACATGGATCTCGACGTGAAGCAAAAAGTCTTGTATGAGGCCAAGATCAAGAAGAACTTCACAGCGGTGGAAATCTATCCGGATTTGGAGTTACCAACCTACACGGAAGTGGCTGAAGCGGGCTTTCAGATCATTAACAACAACGATGGGTTTTACGTCGAGCCGGATTTCTTCCTGATCTATGATGACTTTGTGACGGTGGGTCAGGAGGCGGTGGATCACCTAAACAGCGCCTTCAAATCGGAAGCCAGGGACACAATAGGCGGCACGGCAGTGGTTGACAAAGCCAGTTTCAAGCCGGATGAGAAATCGAAAGATTATACGGCCAAGCTGCAGACCGAGCGAGCGGCGAGCAAAAAGCCAAGCGTTGCTCAGGAGGCACCGGAAGAAACGAATGAAACCAATCTGACGGCAACGGAGTTCGAGTCCTTGATCCGGCAGAAGACCTTTCAGAAAATGAAGGATCTTACTGCTGCCGTTGCTCAGCAGCAGACCCCATTGAATCCGAACCCGCAGACGAATGTCATTAAGCAATCATGGGCCGTGGCCTTTGCAAAATCCTTTGACGAAAAGCTTCGTCACTTCTATGCGACAGGATACGGCGCCAATACGTCGCTCGGCAACGTTTATGTGGAGAAATCGAACGTGCCAATTATGCAGACTGCAGAGATGAAGTTCTTTGCCGATACCAGCTTTATCCGGGAAGCGGCGCATATTGGCATTATGCGGGTTAGTCCTATCATGGGGGAGCCGAATTCGCTTGGCATGAACTACGAGTACAACATCGAGACGGGTGTCGCACACCTACAGTATTATTTCAACAAGGTGAAGACCTCGAACATGATCAGCTCGTATGTTTACGATGCATTCGGCTTAAACGCCGATAAGGCGACGGATACGGAGAGATGCTATTTTGCCGCTGCTGTCTGCCTGTACCTTGGCTTTGAGACAGAGTATGGCCGGCTGTACAAATCCAACAAGAAGCTCTCCTATGCACTAGTCGTCCAAATCAAGAAGATGCTGACGATCATCGGCCAAACGAAAGAATGGGATGAGGCAACCATTCAAAAGAAAGTCAGTGAGCTGCCGGTGCCGGATTACAAAACAGCCAGCCTGCAGAATGCGACCGTCTATGCCAAATCGGACTCGGTTCATGAAGAATCCGATTTTGAGGATGAGGAAACGACGCTGCGTGAGATGTTCCATGATCTGGAGAAATACGACCGACGTGGCCGTCTTGTGCGGGCGTTTCCGTCTTTCTTCCTAATGTTCGTCGATGAAGGGCAATACATGGGCACGATCAAAATGTCAGACCGTTACTTTGGGTATCAGGCTGTTACGGACATCATGTATACGAACAGCCGGAAGGTGGCCTCAAGCACCTTATCCCTCGAAATGAGCAACGTGTACGGCAGCCTATCTGATGGCGTCAAGGCGATGGATCTAACACATCATGGCGCATGGGATCTGGTTCAATCGCTGCTCGCACCGGGCTTCGCCGCTAAAGAGGCAGAGCGCAGCCGCAATCGAGATGCCAGCTTCTACAAGTCAATTATGCTCCGCACTGGCGCCAGGGTCCACTTCCGTATGGGGTATGGATCGAATCCGATGAGCATGCCGACGCTGATGAATGGCACCATTACAGAATTGCAGAACAACGGCGAAAGCGTGTCCGTGGTCGTGCAAGACGATGGCATCGAACTGACCAACAAAATCAAAGCCAATCCGGATGACACAACGAGCGGTTTTATCTTCAGCAAGAAAGAGCCTACGGAGATTGTCGATGCATTGCTGCGGGATGACCAGGGCTTCTTCGGAAACCTAAAGCAGGCTTTCAGCAACGCCGATTACGCCAAGCACTCGCTCGGAATCATCCACTTCGGAGCTCCGGGGCGGCCGGCAGATAATCTGTTCGGCGAGTTAACCAGCCGGATCATGAACGAGATCAACATGAATGTCTACGAGGTGACAGGCAAACTCAATTCGGAGGTCGGGTTCTGGAGCCGGATGGGAGACTTCTTTGGGGTAGGGGATGCTGACGAGCCTGGCATCAACATTAACTTGTATGACAAGACGGTGTGGGACGTCCTGAACATCACGGCAGCAATCGGGCAAGATCATGTTGTGGCTGTGCATCCGTTCGATTTCAGAAGCACAATATTCAGCGGTAAGCCAACCATGCCGATTGCCTTTGGGTATCATGTGGACGAGGATGACAACATCTCGCTGTACCGAAAGACATTCCGTCAGTTCCACGTCTTTGATAGCTGGACCAACATCATGGATAACAGCATCACGGCCACCGAGCAGAACATGTACAACGTAGCGATCGGCACGTATTACAACGAGGGAAAGCTGGACACGACGGAGCCGATCTACGTGGATACAAACATCTGGCCGGAGAAGCTGCGCACGGTGAACCTGGACACGACTCTGAACGCCCAGGGCATCCGGCTGGTCCAAAACATTCCGCTCATCGGTGGATGGCTGAACAAGCCGTTTAAATGGTATTACGATGAGGGCGTTGCGATTAAGATCGCAGCGAGCGGACTCAAAGATCATGTCAAAGAGATGTACGACGGATACCTGACTCTCGTAGGAGAACCGGCCGTCAAGCCGTTCGACCAAATGCTAATCAATGACACTTGGAACAGCATCACAGGCCCGGCAGAGGTGCGGGAAGTCACGCAGATGATGAACATGGAGTTCGGTTTTATAACGATGGTCAAGCCGGATGCGGTAGTCGTCAATTCCGACCAGACTCAAATGAACTTCATGCACAGCTGCTACTCGATCGGCACGGCACTCACCATGACACTGGTGCTCCGTGGGATTCTGGCGAACCCGAATTACAAGGGTGCATTCCCGATCATGAATGCGGCATGGGGCTTGATCAAACGGCAATACAAGAAAATGACGCAGACATTCAAAATCGACAAGGGCATTGATAAGCTGAAAGAAATGCTCAATGTAAATCCGAAGCCGGCTGCCGGCACGAACATATGGGAATATGACGAGGTTACGGGCAAGTGGCGGGAATATAATCCCATCTCGGAAGAAACGAGAAAGAAATGGAAAGCCAGTGGGCTATTGGACGATATCATCAAGACATTGGACAATCTCGAGCTCTCAAAGATGGAAGATCTCTTTGACAAGGCTGACGACATTTTGAGTGATAACCGTATTCTGGGTTATGATAAAATCAATATAACTAAAATAGCGAAGATGCGTCGCATTACGTCAAAGCTAGCTTTCACTGGTGCAAAGATCGCCGGAAAAAGCTTGCGGGCAGGTCGCTGGGCGGTCCGAGGAGCTGTGTCTGCGACGGGAGTCGGCATCATTCCGGTGCTGATTGAAACACTGGTCACAGAGGTGGCCTTGGCGGGCGTGGCGGAGTATTTGGAACGATTCCTCTTTACGAGGCAAGCTTGCATGATTGCGACGCTGCAGAAGGACGGATATGAGTTCTCGGCCGGCATCAATGGTCACAAAGGCTCGGTTATCACGGACTCGCCCGACTTGATCCAGCGTATATTCACTGGCAAGTGGCAATCGGTATTCTTCTCGTTCCTGGGGGCAGACGTCTCCAAGTACGCTGCCAATCAGCAGGCGACCGATGCGTTTGACATTCCGAAGGTGCAGACTGCAGGAGAAACGAGTACGGATAATCTGCCGTATGACCCCAATGTAGTTGTGGCCAACTTCATTCAAGCTCACCGTCGTGTAGTGCCTTACGATGAGAAGTTCAAAGCAAGATATGAGCAAGAGGTTATCGAAGCGCAGGAAGCCTACCTGAAACGAGTAGATTCACTCGACGAGGAAAATAATCGAGACTCAATCTACACGGTCGATCCGGTAGCTGTTCCGGGTCAATCAGGAACCGGATATGCCAACATGGATCTGAACACGCCGAGCGGAATCTCGGCAGAGGCGATTAACAAGGCATTTTCCGGAACGCCGCTGGCCGGTCTAGGACAAGCGTTTGTAGCTGTAGAGACTTCTATCCCGCCTGTGCGAAACCCGAAGACGGGTCAGACGGTACAGATTGCCGGGGTCATCAACGGCTTATATCTGGCAGCTCACGCCGCCTGGGAGACGGGCTGGGGGGACTCTAGGATCTTCCGGGACAAAAACAACATGTTTGGATACGGCGCCTACGATTCAAGCCCCTATGAGTCTGCCTGGACGTTCGATAGCAAGCAGCATTGCATCAACTTCGCAGCGCAGCAGATCAAGAGGGATTATCTTCTGCCGGACGGAAAGTATTTTGGCGGGGCAACCCTGGTCGGCATGAACAAGAAGTATGCCACAGACAAAAACTGGGCGAATGGTATAGCCGGAATCATGCGGAAGATTGCCATGTTGGACCCGAACTACAAGCCGCCGATCAGCGCTTCGAGCGCAGATGGCGTCACGGTACTCGGAACTCAAGGCAGCACGAAATACCGAGTGCAGCCGGCGGAAGCCAAAAGCGTCTTAATTGATCTGAAGACGCAGCCGTTGACCAATATTAGGCTCACATTGGTTTCTGAGTCTTCGCTTATCCGGCAGGCTTCCTACAATGCGCTTGAACGCATGGGGTCGCTGTATAAGAGTCGCACCGGAGAAACAATGGCCATCACGAGTGCTTACCGCCCTGGGGATCCAAACTGGCACGGAACGGGGTACGGGTGCGATGTCGATACTCCAAATGCACCTTACATCTCCGGAGCATACCGGTTCCCGAAAGGGAGCAAGGAAAAAAGAAATTTGGAAATCTTGATTGATTGTGCAGTCGAGACCGGGTTTGGCGGAATCATACATGGGGATGTAGACGTCATTGCAACGTGCAAAACCAAGTATCCTGGTACCGTGATTACGCAGCGGAACGATCACTTCAATCATCTGCACTTATCATATATCAGGGGATGATGCATTATGGCATTAGATCAAACCCCGCTTCGTCAGAAACTCGCAAAGGCAGGAACGGAGGGTGCGCTGGATACACGCACCTCCGGCCTGATCGGCTATGTGGTGAATTACCACCGGCAGGCTGATACCTGCAGCTGCAAGAGACATCAAGGGGCCTCCATAGAAAAGAGTACGCAACATACGGTGGATATTCATGTGAATCAGGGAAATCGTGTTAAGGAATTTCATGATGTCCCTTGTTTTGTTTATTCGACAGGCATCATTGACAAAGGCTTAAAAGAAAACGACAGGGTATGGGTGCAGTTTATTAATGGTGATGCCAGCACTCCGATCGTCACGGCCTACTACAGAGAACCGTCGGTAGAATCAAGGTTCTTCCGGAATCTCTTCTACGCCGTCGGCGATACCTTCGGATTGGGGTGATAGTTCATGGCTGACTCCTGGATGGATACGCTCAACAGCATAATGTTTCCACAAGAAACGAATTTGAACACACTGGCCGAGGAATCGACAATGGCCAGCAGCGAGGATGTCGGCTTCGTTAACCCCCTGTCAGGCGCCGGACTGCTTGCCCGATCCAGTGGTGTGCTCGAAGGATTCTCAGATTATGGGTTGGGTTTCCGGATGGATCCGGAAAGCAAGACGTTCTCCATTTACGCTGCCCGAGTGAATCTGTTCTGCTCCCAGTTCAAAGTGTTTTCTGGCGATCACGAGTTTACGATCATCGATACGGAGCAAGAGGAGATCTTGGGGCTGATTGGAGGGAAGGCGGATGAAGAGGTATAACGAGGTGGACATGGCCTTTTACGCTGATGGCGTGGAGGGTGACGTGATCCTTGGCAAGCCAGATGCAGATGGGCTGGTGGACTTCGCACTTACCGGCCCCTACGACTGCGCAAGGCAAGACATCATCAATCGTGTCCGAACGCAGCGGGGTGACTGGCGGCACCACAATCAGATCGGTGGAGATCTGGAGCTTCTCGAAGGAGAACCGAACACGAGAGAAACGGCAGCGAAAGGCGTTACACAGATTTACGATACTTTAATGGCGGATGGCCGCTTCTTGCAGGCTGACTTGTATATCCGGCCGGTTCCCATCAGTATCGAACAAATTGATTTTTATATGCTGCTGGATGCCGGCGAAGAAAAGCCGCTGGCCATCAAGCAAAGCTTAGATCTGTAAAGGCAGGTGAGCGGAATGGCTCTATTAAAACGAACGGCGGATCAGGTCCTGCGGGATGCTATGGAGAAGATCAAGAACAATACGCCGATCACTAACTTCAAGCCCGGAGCGATCGCTAGGGCACTGGTCGAGGCCATGAAAGACGAGTTCCCGAGCCTGTATGACTATGCAGAAGAAGTGCTGAATATGGGGTTTCTCAGTAAGGCTGTAGACCAATATCTGGATATGATCGGCCAGCTCTTCAGCTACCCTCGCCGGATCCAAACGATCTACGACGAGAAGACAGGGCTGATCACGCAGCAGCTAATCGACGACAAGACATACCGATACGAAATCTCGCAGCGGGTCCTGACGGCAGCCAACGCCAATTACCAGGCGCTGCGACTTGCAGCCTTGGCTGTGCCTGGCGTTGACGATGTAGTCGGCATGGAGTTCACACATGGTACAGGGAGCTTCAGCTTTATGATTGTGCCATCCTTCGGGTTTACGCCAGCAGACGTAAAAGCAAATGTATTCAAAGTGTTCCAGGACATTAAAGCATATGGAGTCAAGCGGAACGTCATGCTCCCAAGAGAGATTCCAATGGAGCTACAGGTGCAGCTCGTGTTCCACGAATCCACCACCGCATCCGATCGGGACCGTATCCGATTTGATTGCAAGTCAGCTCTCTACACCTACTTCGCCAATTTTAACATGGGCCAAGGGTTCATCTATAACGACCTGGTTCAACAGATTATGGATGCCGACAAAAACATCTTGGATTTTACCATCACAAGATTCTACTTGAATAACCAGCCGGTACTGCTTACCAATCAGGCGATTCTCAATGATGAGATGATTGTCGCCAAAGTGATCGACATTCTGTAACCCGCTGCTGGAAAATATTTTGCACGTATATCAAGGAGGTCGAACTGATATGTCCACCACTAAAATCCTCAAACAAGATTTAGGACTTGAGCTGCAGCAGCTGCTTTCGGATCTCGAAAGCGCAAAAGGAACGAGCCAGTCTTTGTCGATAAGACTCGGCGGCGTTGATACAAAAATTGAAGCTACGAAGACGGGGCTTGAGCAACTAATCGACGAGCTTCGGAAAAGGATCGGCGCTCTCGGTGAGGTTGGGAACTTCAATGAGAAGTTCACCTACGACGACAACGGAAACGTAATTAAACATGAGGTCACAGGCGACATCATATACACGATCGATTATGTATACGCCGACGCCGTGAATGGGACGCTGGACTATTCAAATAAGAAATACACGGAAAATGGACAAAGCATCACCATCAAAAAAGTCTATACCTACAATGTCACGACCGGCAATATCGAAAACGTGGCAACCACCACTACGATCGTATAAGGACGGTGAACAGAGATGGATGTTATTTCTCTCGGGCTGGCATCGTCAGCCCTTAGACGAAGCACCGATCTGGATCAGAATGTCATTGCTCCGTCCGCAGAAGGTCGATTCCCAACTGTTGACTCACGGTTGGACTGGCTAGAAGGTCAGGCGAGCAAGATCAAAGCAGCTGGCAGTAATCAATTAGATTTATCTCAAGGCACATTTACTGATACGGAGCTGAGTGGAGGTAAAATCCAATTAAGAGCTGTAGGATTAATTGCTGGAAGCCCTGAAAATGCTATTTCGCCTTTATCGGGCAGTGATTCAGCAGTGACCACAAACGATCAGCTCTCATCCTACGAAGCGTGGAGGGCTTTAGATGGATCCCAAGCCTCAAGCGGGACGGGCATTGGCACTTGGAAAACGAGCATTCCATCTAACGTATGGCTACAGTATGAATTTTCAACACCAACAAAGATAGTTCAATACAATCTTGGGTGTGAAGCTGGTGGATCTAACTTAGGTTGGATGCCCAAGTCATGGCAATTTCAAGCATGGGATGGCTCTGGTTGGACGGTCCTCGATTCTAGGTCCAATGTATCCGATTGGCTGGCGTCAGAAATCAGAGCATTTACTTGCAGTAAAATTGGCATGTATCAGCGATACCGGTTGTATATCACAGACTCCAACAGTACAGCTGGCGTGAGATTGTCCTTCTTGCAAATGTTAAAAGAAACAGCTCTCACATTATACGCCACATCCGGAACCTGGGAATCTCCTGTTATCGATCTGAGCCAGGGCTGGATTGACACAACTCTGATTGAAATCATAAACCAGGAATCTCCGCCTTCAACTCGTGTTTCACTCGAGGCTGCTTCATCGTCCGATGGAGTCACTTTTACTGGTTTCTCTCAACTGGATCCCGCTTCCCCGCCGGACACAAGGTATATTAAAATCAAGGTTTCTATGTCGGCGTCGTCGAGTGCTGTCTCAAACGTAAATCTGGATTTTAATCAATTAGACAGTATGAATCAATATGCGCTCGATCAATTTGTTACGGCGGACGGAAAACTCCAATTACGCACATCGTACTTTAATACGATGACCGAGGGTACATCAATTAATTCCGGTAAATTGTTCTCGTGCCCAATAGATAGGAGCCTGTTCAAAAAAATCACTCAAATCGAGGTGAGATAACATGGGAAAACCAGCAACAACCGGAATACAAAGAACCAAAATCAGCGATATGGAGATCGGGGACTACATTGCTGTTCAAATTAATGGAAGCAGTATGGGTCTGGCAAACTACCTGACCAATTTTGGAAATGCAACAGGAACAGAGCTTCCTTTGGCTGGTGGCTCTGACAATGCTTCCGCAACAGGCCTGGTTTATTTTGTGAAGTGTAAAAAAGGACTATTGATTTGCGATAGGGTTGTCAGAAACAAGATTTCATGGGATGTCCTTAATGGTAGCAAGCTTATCCAAGGGCTTCCTTGGGACGATGGCGTAGAAGAGCCAGGTCTTATCCGATCGCTAACAGGTGGTATAACCTATGCAGCCCTTAAATCTGATATTCCGACTATGACAAGCAATACTTCTCCCAGCGGAGTAGCCCTTGCAAGTAGTGAATGGAGTGCGGACTATGGTGCGTGGCGGGCACTGGACGGAGCAAGGTATAGTTCCAATTCTCGCTATTGGAGTGCTGCATCCGGGCTAACAACTGGGTGGATTTGCTATAAGTTTACATCCGCTAAGTATATAAGAGCTTACTCAATTACCACACTGGAGGCTCAGGAAGGGATCACAAGAGCGCCAAAAGATTGGACATTTGAAGCATCAGACGATGGACTGGAATGGACAGTATTAGACACTCAAAAAGGAGTTAGCTGGGCATATGGCGAAGCGAAATTTTTCAGCTTAGCAAATAACACGCCATATCAATACTACCGTCTAAATATCACAAGCAACAATGGAGGAACAGAGCTTAACATTGATAACTGGTCCATACAGGAGAATCCATTATTAAGAACTTTTTCGACCACGGATCAAGGTCTTGGGGCATGGCCTAACAATAATGAGTGGGATCAATGTATAGTCAGTTTTCCAAAAGATAAAATCCAGACAGGTAAAACATTGGATGACGTTTTCCACTATTCCCTTTCCGCCACTCTTACGCAGGATACGCCGGCATTATCATCAACGAATAGAGTGCAGCGAGGTCTATCAGGAGGTGTCCCAAAAGTATTTTGGGGGATGGGTGCATCCAATGGAACGTGGTCGAATGTCGGATTTCGGCCAGTCTTTGAATATCACGAATAAGAGGTGAGCAAGTATGGCCACAGTAGGACAAGCATTAACGGCGCCTGAGTCAGGCTGGACAAGGTATGAACAAAGTGATTCTCGATTTAAATATCAAGGCGGATCGTGGTCGGATAACCCTGGCTCAAACTATTCGGGCGGCACGGCCAGATATACGTTTTCGCCAGATTTGCATTCTGTCACTTTTAAGTTCAATGGCACTGCTCTTCGAATCATATCGTATCGGGACTCTGATCGGCAGTCCAATGTTTCGGTAGTCATTGACGGGCAGTCAGATAGCTATTCAGCAAACGGCGTAGCGGCAGGCCAGGTTCTATTATTCGAAAAAAAGGGACTATCAAACGGCACGCATGACGTTACGATTTCGGCTACGAATTCCGGATTCTTTTCGATCTTTGAGTTTGACGCCATCGATTTAATTGGAAGCCTTACTTTAATAGGTCAACAACTGACTTCCCCAGAGACGGGATGGCAGCGTGTTGATAGTGCTGCACAAATCTCTTATGTCGGAGCCGGCTGGAATACCTATACAAATGCCTCTTACTATAAGGGAGCCTGTGTAGCAAGCAATACCATCGGCGATAAGATTAAGTTCAGCTTCTACGGGTCTATGCTTCGAATCATAGATCTCATGGATGTAGACCGAGGAACAGCCTCCGTTTCTATAGACGGCGGAGCTGCGGAGACTTACTCCACGCTTGCAGCAAGCTCTTTGTTTCAGCGGCTTGTTTATGAGAAGAAAGGACTTACGATCGGCATACACACCGTTGAAATTACACTGGAAACATCTGGATACATTGGCCTGGATGCTATAGATATTGACTCAACAGGATGGATGCTTGCCCAAGTTGGACAGCAGCTAACCGCTCCCGAGCCAACCTGGCTGCGTGTAAGCAACACGGACTCGCATATTGCATACCTCGGATCGGGATGGGCGAGCTACAGTCATACCAACTATGAAGGCGGATCAACCTCTGCGAGTAGTAACTCTGATGCAAAAGTCGTATTTCGATTTTACGGTACGAAGTTCCGCATTATTGAGCTGAAAGAAACCAATAGAACGACGATTAATATCAAGATAGATGGGTCGGATGCGGGAACTTACAATCCCCAAGGAAGTCCATACCAGTACCAAACACTCGTCTATGAAATTGTGGGGTTGGCTCTGGGCGTTCATACTGTTGAGCTGTCTCTAGCAGGAACGGGCTACATTGGCGTTGATGCAATCGATATCGATGCAACCGGCTATATGGTCGCCCAAGTGGGGCAGAGGCTAACTGCTCCGGAGCCTGGATGGCGGAGATATGATGATATTCATCCTTCAATCAAATACGCAGGCGGAGGTTGGGCGACAGTTACAAATGACCCCAATACTTATGCAGGGACAGGCCACTACATGACACTTTCCGGAGCCACTACCAATTCCATTAGTTTTAAATTTTATGGAAAGAATTTGCGAATCATCGACTTATA
Source organism: Paenibacillus rhizovicinus (assembly GCF_010365285.1). Taxonomy (NCBI): domain Bacteria; kingdom Bacillati; phylum Bacillota; class Bacilli; order Caryophanales; family Paenibacillaceae; genus Paenibacillus; species Paenibacillus rhizovicinus. The sequence goes on along the minus strand of NZ_CP048288.1, from coordinate 35,615 downwards.
TTATACGAACAGGGTAAGTAATGTAAAAGTTAGCGTCGATGGAGTGCGATACTCATATAACCCCAACAACGCCTTAAATAGTTATCAACTCATCGTATTCGAGGCACTGAATCTGCCTTTGTCAACGCATGAGGTAGTCATAACTACCGATAGCACTAGTAATATTTTTTCCATTGATGCTATTGATATCGATGCTACCGGGTACCTTATTCATCCAGATGAAGTCACTAATCCCAAAGAGCTCACTGTTGGCAAAAGGATTCGCTGTTACTACGAGGCTCCTGTTGCTGGATCGCCTGGTGCTTTTAGGTCGCTGGGGAATAACACACTTGATCTGCTTCCGGCCAGTCCGGCATCAACGCCTAGCGGTGCCTTCTATCTGATCTGCGTTGGTGCAGAGAGAGGGGATGAACGCATTAAATTAATTGCAGACCGAAATATCCAGAGCTCAATCTCATGGGATGCACTTAATCGAGCGGGCTATGCAACAGGAGTTGATTTACCTTCGCTATCAATTGCTGACCAATTTGTCGTGTCTGCACGGCTACTCTCAGGCGGGATAGGTTCAGCTGATAAAGACAATGAGTGGGATAAATATATCGGTGGCTCGACGCTCGGAGGCACTATAACAGCTGGAGATAACAATACCTGGAACTGGACTGGAAAATGGTCATTAACAAGTACGACTGCCCCGGCCGGCAGTAACAGTAATTCATCTGGGGCAGGGTCAAGGGTAGTGAGAGGTAATAGTTCTGCTTCCGGATTCAGTGGTGTTTTATCCAGCGAAGCAGGACCAACGAATAACTGCTACCGTCCTGTTTTTATAATTGAATTGCTGTTCAGTGCAAAATATCTGTTTCAAGATGGAACAGATATTAAAAAGTGCGTCTTGACAACAGGAGTGCTGCCAACCATTACATCTGTGTCGGCGACTACTTCATACCAAGGGCCGCCTTCTAATCTCGTAGATGGTGCAACCAACACGATCTGGTGGTCGAACGGAAGTGGTCCGCAATCCGTAATCTTTGAACTATCATCGGCGATCGCAATCTCAAGCGTTGATCTGACTTCTGGTGATAGGGGGGCCGATGCGCCGGCGAGCTTTAATATTTATGGTAGCAATAATGGGTCTGACTATTTGCTCGTCGCCAGCATTGCCAGCACTGGGTTTAATGGGGCTGCGACAACCAAGCTGCCATTTACCTTCGGAAACGACACAGCTTTTAAATACTATAAGTTCGAGTTTTATGGTGTGGGGGGCAACTGGGTTCAATTGTCGGAAGTGCGCATCTTGCCAACAACGCCACCAACCGCAAGTGGTTGGATCAAAGTAGGCGAGGCCCCGGTGACAAGAGAAATGTTCGACTCCGATGGGATGGATGATTTGTCTCTCATTAACAATACCATGCTTCAGCAGCTAGTCTCGTTGACACCAGAGCTTCTTGTGTGGACAAGTGACACTCAAGCCCAATCAAAGCAAGCTGCCTTGACTGCTGTTCCAAAGGGGCGCCTCGTATTTCCAACAGGGGACATTATCCTTCCAGCACAAGGGATTGACAGTTTGACTCTAACAGCAAAAGCCGAAGGTGCTGGCAACGTAAGGATCATTGCCAGTGTCAATCAGGGAGCGACATGGAAGTCTATTTCCTCCCAATGGATCACAGTTGAGCCGTCGAATTTGGCCGACGTCAAGGCAAATGGCCTGTCGCCAGCAGTGTTCAATAGTATTGCAATTGATCAATGGAAAGAGCTTCTGGGCGGCTCAAACAAGATTCGATTCGCCTTCTACCTGGAGATCGAAGAGATCACAGACAACGCATTTGCTGATCTAATCACCATCACGCCGAAACCGGTGTCGGATAAAACCCCGACAATCCAATCGATCAAGATCATATACGATGAGCTAACGATTGAAGGTAGATTGCAGGACCTCGAAAGGATCAACGCAATCAATCTGGCTAAGCTCAACTTCAAGAGTAATGCGCTTCTTATGAGCGAGAAATACACTTTGCATGATATGGTAATTGATACGTGTCAAGCAGAAGAGATGAAAAGCATCTCTTCATCGGGAGCAGGGGAAACGACTTCAACAGAAAGTGCATTCGTCAACCCCGTCGTACTCGGCAGCGGCAAAATGTTGGAGCTAAATCTTGCGGCGATCCAAAAAATCAAGAAGGTGCAGGTGAGGTAGTATGCGTTATCTGATTGTGGAAGCTGATTCTCTTGCGTCAGGAGAAGCCGCTACGATCACGGAGATCCAGGTTATTGATAACCTGGGTCAAGTGGTCTCTTATACGCCGAAAGAGCTATTCGGTGCTGGCGATAATATGTATTGGACCGATGCGAGTGTTTGGGGCCCAAACCATTTAAACGATGGAAACCTTACCTACACGAATAACACTTCAGGATCTACCAGTTCTACAATTATGCTCTATAAAGCTGCCGCCAACGGATGGGCACGATTTGCCCTTGATTTGAAAAAGGACGTCGCCGTAAAAGAAATTAATGTGTGGGCCGGTTCACCAGAGGGGCGAATCCCAGTAGCTATTCGAATCTATGGTGCCTCTGCTTACACGGTGGCAAGCAATTTGAATGCAAGAAGTAATTCAGGGCTAACGTTGCTTGGAACACTGCCATTCACTTCTTCTAACAGAACCGTTCAGAAATATACGATCTCTGTAGAGCCAAACCCTTTTCTACTGCTACAGTCAGGCGCATCTTTATACAGTCTTGTTGGCGATGTCTGGACAGTGGTTGGGCAAGCGCCGGCCACTGAGAATTTGTTTAAGACGTATGGGCTGCCCTCCTTGGATGCAGTAACAGTTGACCAATGGGCCAATATTCCAGCAAACTCAAAAGCGCTGCTGTACACAACCACGGGCAATAGCTTTTCAGCCACGATCACAACGCATAATCTCTATGATTCCAGTTCCAAGATGTATCATGGAACTGGTATACTGGAGACAGAGGCCGAGGAACTGCCGGCCGGCCGAACAGTCTTGATGGTCAATGCGGAGCATGAGCTATGTACATTCAAATATTCTCTTAATGATGGTGTATCCTGGACGCCTCTTAATATTGGAGTTATGATAGACATTACAGGAAGTCAAGGCAATGACTTAAAAATTCAGATCACACTGCCGAGCGACACGGCAAAATTGAAGGCAATCTCTTATGCGTGGGCGTAGCCCCACGCATTTCAAAGGAGTGAGGATATGGAAATCATCTCATTGTCCAAAGCTACGAAGGCCAAGAAAAAGATTGCCGAAGTTAACAATCGTCTTGGAAGCGGGGTCGAGGATATTCATGCCGATGTCAAAACTAGATTGGCAGAACTGGAAAAGAAAGATCCAGGTGTAGCTCTGCTGAATCGTGTATCCGCCATGGAAGCTGCAACTGCGGCCAATATCAATAAGCATAATCTTCGGGTGAACGCACTTATTAACAAAAACAAATACCATATGACTGACTTGGCATTGGATGACTTCGGCGATGAAACCGGGATCGATGCAACAAAGTCATTCGGATACGTTTACGACGCAACAGGGAAAAAAGTCAAGATCGATCCTTCGAAAAGTGTTGCGGAAGTTGTAACGACAGCTGAAGTATTATTAGAGAGCCCCACAGCAGTCGTTATTTCTCAGCAGTCGAGCAACACATCCAGTGATATGAAGGCAAATGATATGAGTGCCGGCAGCTTAATGAATACCGTGAGATCGGGCGGAAAGATTCAGCTGGCCGCAAAGAAAACCTTCACATTGATTGATAATTTCTCGAAGGATATCCTCGGCCTTTACACACCTGTTCCAGATCCGGCGAATACGACCAAGCCATACTGGATCATTAATACGACTCTAGGTGTCCTTTCAGGAACGGGCGGAGAAAATAATGATTTTCTAGTCCGTGATTTCCAAAGTGAAGATGCTGACATCGAGATCGTAACCGATGAGCAGGCTAACGGAGGCATCCTCGCCAGACTCAAAGATCTTAATAACACCTACATGTTGGCTATCTCAGATCGAACAGGCTCATTTGGTTTACAGATTTATAAGAGGGTATCTGGTACCTGGACCTCTCTGGCCAATACAACTGAGCCTGCTTTCACAAGAGGAGTCAAAACGACAATACGTTTCACGGTCACTGGGAATGTGCTGAAGGCGTATCTGAACGGAGTTGAGAAACTCAGTGTGACTGACGCCTCAATCACAGGATCAGGTCGAAGCGGACTTCGCATTCTTGGGGCCAGTCTCGTATCTAAGTATAATGAAGTGCGTTACAATCACATTCAAGTTAACGAGTACCCGGCCATCGGAACTTACGAATCGCCAATTATGGATCTGGGAGTCAATGCGAAGGGGCCGTTGACGTTGAGTGATCTTGTAACGCATGGATCAATTATAGATAGCGTTCCAATGCTAACCAGTGCCACATCGAATGGTACTGCAACCTGCAGCTCACAGTGGGATGCAACAGCGTGGGCAGGGTGGATGGCATTTGACAACCAAATCCGATATGGATGGTGCTCCGCAAGCGGAGTGGCACTTCCACATTGGCTTGGATACGAGTTCTTGACAGCAACAGCCATCACGGGGTACCGGATGGCGCCGGCAATTGATATAGCCGCTCGCCTAGCACAAATGCCAAAGAATTTCATGTTCCAAGCTTACGATGAAGGCACATTGACGTGGCTTACATTGGACACACAATCTGGAGTCATATGGAGCGACTATTCATCAAAGACGTTCCGATTTAAAAATAAGAAGACCTTCAAGAAGTACAGAGTCTACGTTACGGCAAACAATAATGGAACGGATCCAGCTGTTATCATTGGAAACCTCGAGATGCTTGGCACAGATACGATCCTAAAGTATTACACTGCCACTTCAATAGATGGCAGTGCGTTCACGTCCTATGCTCCTTTGAATGCAGATGGATCCGTCGCATCCCCATATGGCCGGTATGTAAAAGTAAAGGCAGAGTTGTCCGGTCCTTCGGAAGTCGCAAATAAGGTCATCTATGACTTTGTCGAAAGCGAAGGGACTCAATTTCAGACCAACAAGTATATTCAATTCGACGGGTCCATGAAGCCAAAGAATATATACCTGGGCGCCATGGTTATCGATACCGCATTTAAGAGCGCATCGCAGGCAGGAAACCTGCTTCGAAAAGTAATCGATGTCGGCGAGTTCAAGACAATCGAAAAGATAGAGGTGACTTGATTTGGCCACATACACTGGGAAGAAAACCGTCTTCGATTACTTACAGGGGAGTATCCCTGATGGCGATCATGTGTTCAGCACCACTGCAAACGGCGAAACGGTAGACATTAACGTCGAGATGATAAACTTCACAGGAGATGTTGAATACACAGCATCTCCTGTGCTGGGGAATACGACGACCGATCAACGGATGCTAATTGTAAAGTATCATAAAAACTTAACGGTAGGTACAGGCGTCACCATTACTCCTCAAGTCAGAAAGCGTGGCATGCTTATTTTTGTAAGGGGCGTTCTGACCAACAATGGTACGATTACGATGACAGCTCGTGGGGCTGCTGCAGCTGGCCAGAACGTCTATATGTTCAATGATGTTTCTGGTAGCCTTTGTTACATTCCGGCAGATGGAGCTGCGGCTAAGGCGCAGCCATACCAAACATCTGAGACTGGCGGACACACATCAGCTGCAGCGGGCAACAACGGCACAGGGCGGCAGCTAGGCGGAGGAGGACCAGGCGCTGCTCGTGGGGCAGCTGGTGGAACCGGAGCAGCCGCAACATCTTTTTCAGGCGGTTCTGGCGGCGGCGGATCCAACAACGGCACTGCCGGGTCAGCCGCCGCCAATGGTGGAGCTGGCGGCGCAGGATATTCTAGCTCGAGTTACTCACACAGTGCTGGAGGTGGAGCGGGAAATCCTGGTGGCGCTGCAGCTGCTGGAAACCGAGGGGATGCGGGGCCAGGTGGTGCCGGGACTGGCGGGCTTCTGATCATTTATGGATTTGACGTAATTAATAATGGGACCATTTCGGCGAACGGATCTGCAGGAGGGAACGGATACCGAGCCGGTGGTGGAGGGAGCGGCGGTGGCCATGTTGAACTAGCGACATCGAAAGCAACTCCAACAAAGGCAGGAACAATTACAGTTGCTGGGGGAACCCGTGGAGTCGGGACCCGTGGAGATGAATCCGGTGATGGGGGGAGTGGAGGCAGCGGAACGTACTCGATCACTCAGGTCAAAGTGAGCGTGAATAAGTACCTCTTTCAGGACGGATTAGATATAAAGAAGTATGCAGCTAGTAGTTATCCGAATGATGTATTGCCGGCAATGACCGCCAATAACAATCCAAGCCCCTATCTGATTAAGGCATCATCCATCTACGTGGCCACAAATGATGCCTGGAAGGCATTCAATAACACAAATGCCGATGCCGATGACTGCTGGCACTCCTCTAATACAGACACCGGAGCACAGTGGCTCCAGATTGATTTAGGCGCAGGCGTGCAAAAAAGGATAGGGAGTTATGCGATAACAACAAGGAACCATCCTTCGTTCCCTCAGTCGCCAAAAAACTGGATTTTACAGGGCAGCAATGACGAATCGGCGTGGGATAATCTTCATACCGTTTCGGGGGCCGTATCGACAAGCAATCTTCGAAGTGTTTATGAATTCTCTTCTAATCCCAACCTGTATCGGTACTTCAGGATCCTTATTTCGGCAAACTATTCATCCACTGGCCATGTCGCCATTGGAGAAATGGAACTGATAGAGGCAAAAGGTTCCTGGACTACGATCGGCACCTCGCCGGCAACCAAGGCCATGTTCGATACCGATGGGATGGCCGATCTTTCTGCCATCAACAGCGAAACGCTCCGGCTGCTGAGTTCTACCTTACCAGAGCTACTTGTTTGGACGGACGAAGAAGGCGAGCCGACTCGCAGCATGTCAACCACCGCTGTTCCGAAGCCAGTTCTTGTGCTTGCCCTAAATGATATTGATCTTGATCAGATGAAGGGCATGAATGTGACCACGGTGCAATCGGGGGCCGGCATCGCAAAGTTCATCTTGAGCGCAGACGGCGGAGCAACTTGGATCGGCCTTGGCGGCACATCGGTAAACATCTCAGATATGAGTGATGTGAAAAGCAAAGCCCTGGCTGCCTCGGAAATAACTGCCTTCACCCAAGCAAACTGGGAAGCGTTTATAAGCCGGAAGATTCGTGTCGGTGTTTACCTCGAACAGTCGGCATTAACCGACGTGGCATCGGCTGACGGCGTTACAGCAGCCTACAACCGTTACCTTTTGAACCCTATGCTTGAAGGGCTCGCAATTGGGTATGACCTTGTAGAGGTGCGAGAGCCGGAACTTTTCATATCAAGAGATGACGGGTCTACTTGGCTGAAGGCCACGACTGACGTGCTAAGCAAACTGGACAGCTTGCCTACAGGGAAGAGTCTAAGGGTCAAAGCTGTCTTAAAAAACGGGCAGGAACTTCAAGGCATTTCGTATTCCTGGATCTAGGAGGAGTCTATATGGGACTGGACGTAATCAGCTACGGGGCTGCCAATAAGGCGGCAAAGGAGCAAAAGAAAACAAGAGAAGACATCCTGAGCACAGGCGTTGAGGGCTCATACCCCAACGTCAAAGCCAGGATCGACCATTTCGATCAGTCTCTTGATCATGTCGTTGCCAAAGCAAATAAGCTAATCATTAATGACACGATTAATATTATTAAGGCTAATGCCAAGCTCAACGCAGTTGCCAAGACATTGCGGTACAAGCATCAAAATATGTTGTTTGAAGATTTCCTTGACGGCAGTGGTATTGATATTGCAAAAAGCAGTGGATACACACTTAATACAACTGAGGGAAAAGTAACTGGCGGAACAATCATAACCACGACTGAAATCGCCGATAGCGCCCCAGAAAAAGCAGTGCTTGTTGTTGAAGAGTATGTTGTGCCTGAAACTGCTACCTACTTTGACGGAAATGATTATATAAAGAATTCCAGCGTTAGGGGGCTACCGTCTGGGCCATATGCCGCCTTCACACTGGAGGCATGGGTAAAACCAAATAGCAACAGCGCATCGGGCACGATTGTGCGATTTGGGCACGATAGCTCGGGCCAGTCTGGGGCGCTTTCACTTGTATCGGGAAAATTGGCGCTGCGGGCGGACAGTAGTAATTACGATATTGGCAATGCCACCAATATTCCTGGTGGAGTGTGGACACACCTTGCCATTAGCATCGATGAGCAGGAACGGATGAAATTTTATATCAATGGCGTGCTAGATGCACAAAAAAAGCAGACTGCAGTCATGTCTGTTTTTTCAACAGGCTATACAGAGATTGGAAGCTTCAATTCTAGCGATTATTTTTCCGGTGCAATTAGTGATGTAAGGATCTGGAATGGCGTTCGCACGGATGCCGAAATTGCCGATAATATGAGCAAAAGATTGACCGGAAACGAAACAAAGCTTGAGCGCTATTATAAGCTTGACGATCCGGTTGGCTCTGGTTCGTATAAAGATTCTGCGCACTATGATGAATATGTTACTGCAATATCTACGCCAGGTTGGCCGAATACTAGGGTGCCAGCGCCGTTTTCGGGTCAGACAGGCATGTATCTTGGCAAATATAGTATTTCTCGTGATGATGGTACAACCTGGGAGAGAATTGTTCCAGAGACGTTGTTTTATTTTACGGATCGGGTCTCGCCTAAAGACAAGAAGCTGAGAATTAAAGTGGTATTGGAGCCAGGTGTTACATTGAATAATTATGGAATCACCTGGTCCTAAATAAGAGGAGGGTATCATCATGGCACAAGTTGGAGTAGTAACGCAGACAGGCGGCGGCATGGTTTACCAATGCTCGCTTGCAGAAAAATGCAAAACAGAACATGGGCTGGAGACTATCCCTGGAAAGAAGCAATGCCTACTATCTGTGGACCATGGAGACCGGTGCCAAGCCTGGGACAATCAAAAATTCACATGGCTGATTCATACAGATCCGAATCGGATCCAACAACTATAAGGAGGAATATACGATGGCTAGAGAACGAATCAGCTTGGTAGACGATGCGGTGAAACGAGAGGCAGCCCTGAGAGCGCAGATACTTGACGGCGAAATGACTCCAGAGGTTTTCGCTGGACTCCCAGAAGATGACAAAGTATACGTCAATAATGTCCTGTTCAAAATGGCATCTGAAAAGATTGAGCCAAACCAAGGCACATCGGCACTAGAATTCATTTTGTTCGGGTTCATGCGGATCATGACGAAGAAGATGAATGGCGTTAGTTTGAATGCTGACGACCAGGAAGTTGAAAGTAAACTCAATGCAATCTTGAGCATTCACCAAATTACAGATGGCAAAACCATGAACAGCGACTGGCTCTTCGACTATATGGGATACGCCTACAAGAAATCGGAAGAATTCCTGCAAAATCGAAAGGAACATATCGAAAGAAAGATCAACACCATTGGAGAAGCGTAATGCATTGCAATGTAGGACTTTGAGTTTATCGAACTAAAGGGTTACGATAATATAGTAATATTTTCCTACTAATCCCCCTTGCTGGGATTAAATAAAAAAAAGGAGTGTGAGGGCAAATGGCATTCTTGGAATCTCTAAGATCCGCAGCAGTCCTGGCTACAGCCGGTGATACGCTATCGCCTGCCAAAGTCTTAAACCTCATCTATTCCGTAGCCCAAGGCAAAGTGACCCTTAACTGGGATCCAGTTACCTTGAACTCGGATGAGACGGCGATTGACGACTTGGCTGGCTACCGCATCTACCGTAAGGATTCTGCAGGCGATTCGTTCGCATCCATCGGCACCGTTGCAGCAACGACTTCTTCGCAAGTTACGACTTACGATGACACGACTGCATTGGACGGAGCATCTTACATCTATGCGGTTTCCGCAATTGATGATGAGCTGACTCCAAACGAAGGCGAAACTTCCGACGACTTGGCTGTGAAGACGATCCCATCGATCCCTGTGAACCTGGTTGCAACTTCCGGCGACGGAATCATCCGACTCACTTGGGATGCTGTTACCGACGGCGCAGCGCCCAAGAAGAACGAAAACCTCGCAGGCTACCGCCTGTACCGTAAGGTCGCTACAGACGCTGGAGAGCATCAGTTCCTTCTGCAGCTCGGCGCTGGCGTTACGCTGCATGACGATAGCACGGTCGAGAACGGTGTCCAATACAGCTATGTTGTATCGGCCATCGACGACTCTCTGTAATCGTCCGGACCAGAAAGAGCATTTCTGCCTCGTGTGGAAATGCTCTTTCTTTATGTTCAGGTTCTGATATAATAAGTGTGTAATGTCTTGCATAGGACGTGATGATATGGATATAATCCTAACCAGCGAAAAAGGGGCGACATTCAAGAAAAACATTGTCGCCGAATGGCAGCAGCACCCGGTCATTGTCGATGACCCGATGTACGAAGCTTACCGGCCGACACCCTTTCAATATGAGATCGAATCCAAAGCGGCCAGCCAAGCGATTACTATCGCTTTTGATTATGCAAACCGGCTGACGGAGACAGAAGCGAAGTATGCAGTGATCTGCCTGCACCAAGCCGGGAAATGGACAAAGATGGCTACAACAGTCGATGCCACGCAGAAGCAGCTCATCTGCCGGATCAATGTGTCTGGAACGATCGCCATATTTATGAACGAGTATTGGTATTCAGACAAAACTCAAGAGACCACGGGAGACGAGTTCCCGCTTTGGACTTTCATTCGACAGTCTAAGGAAAGCAATGCGCAGCGATTCATGAACTATCTTGCCATGCAGATCGAAGTGGCCGAAGATGACATCGACGATATCAAGAGCCAAAAGTTCATTCCGCTCCTAAATACTCGCATGATCGATTGGGTGTTTATCTATGAGCTGCCGATCATTAATGCCGAAGATACAGCTGTATTTCGATCTGCCGGCATCGTCATACCGCTGCTTCCGGATCTCAAGAGCTTCTTCTTCAATAAGCTGGGAGAAGGAGCGATCGTTGATTATACCAAGCGTCGGATGTATTCGCAGTTCAAGTACAATCCGCTAGAAATCGTCATCAACGGCAGCTCGATCACGGCCACGCCGATCCCGCATCAAATCTGGAATCCATTTGATGAGTTCGGCCTGCTGACCGGCGTCGAGCGGCTCCATCAGGAGAAGAACGTCGATTACAAAGAGCGGATCCTCGATGCATTCCGGTACCCGGCAAACAGCAGTGATCTAGGACTTACCCATGCGCTTGGTCGTGAACTGAACCTGATTAAGCGGATCACTTGGAATAATGACCTGAAGAACCTCGTCATCAAGGGAAAAGGGATTGATGAGCGAACACTGCGCCTGGATGGACGGCCGCTGCAGTTGAACACCTACACCGTGGATGCCGACGGCACGATCATTATTCAAGCCGTCAATCAGGGTAACAAGCATGTCGTATCCTTTATCCAAGGAATCAAGAAGCATGAGCTTCACGATCAGGAGGATGAAGAGCTGCATCTTTTGATGTATCAGCAAGACGGCCAGGCAACGGCGACATTGGAAAACTGGGTTGCCTATATCAATCAGGTTGCGCCGATCATGTGGGGCAAATTCAACTGGGACGAAGGTTTCTGGGATACTATCGATGCCTCGCTCACTGGACTTGGTTATTTACCGAATATGTGGGATTCCGACATTGAAGTCTGGAAAAACTATATGTTTGAGCCAAAATCTCCTGTTTTCTCTTAATATCTCTTAAAATCTGATATTCTCTCATTTACATGATTTTGGTAATGCGTCTATAATGGATCTATAGGCCCACTACCAAAGACTAGGAGATGACAGAATGAAGAGAAGAATTTTAAGCAGCTTTATCCTCTTGGCTATGATCTTTACGATCATCGTACCGGGAGTCAGCTTCGCAGACGTTGATCCAACAAAGACCACTGTTGCTCAGCTCACGAAGGCCGAGATCGACGAGCTATACAGCATGATTAAGACGCCAAACCTAAACTTCGGCGACAAGAAGATAAACGCTTTGGCAGAAACCAACTTTAGCTCAGCGACAGCTTTTGGGGATTATGTAAGGACAACGAAGGACGGATCGAACACCAGAGCCAACCTGAACAAACTCGGAAAGCAGTGGCTCGCCAAATGGAACAAGGACCGGCCCGTTCTGATTAAAAAGTACAATACGGATATCAACAATATTATCTACCACATCGATCGAATGTATAGAGTTGGCTTCTCCGTTTTGAGCAAAGAAACGAAGCAGGTTTCCGCAAAGGAATGGACAACTCTTGATGCTGTGCTTTCCGAGGCACAATTCGGGCATCGCAAAACGATTGTGAAACAGCACTGGAAAGAGCTCCACGCTTTGATCGTAGCAGATCAGCCGGCCGCTCCGATCAAAGAGGATGACAAAACTACACTGCCGGATGCAGAGCTTGATTACTTCCTGACCGGTTATGTCCAGCAGTCTAACGACTTAACGGATATGATCGAGAAGTTGAGGGATAATCCGACGGGTTTACAGGAGGCAATACGTGTAGCTAAATCTTGGAGAGAAATCTGGGATCGGGAAAAGGCGGGGCTGCTCAAGTATGATCAAAACGAGATCGACGCTGAATCTTACGTGTATCTGGTCGATAACTTCTACGACAAAGCCTACATGATTTTGTATGCGACCAGCTTCGACAAAATTCCGGAGTCCGATTGGACAAGCTTTAGAGAAGCCCATTTCGCTTTACAGGATTACAAGAATCGGGTTTCCCTGAATGCGGGCAAGGACGCAAACTCCGGTGGGAGCAAACAAGAGACACCACAGGTATAAACAATCATGCCAGCACCTTCGGGTGCTGGCTACTCTTACGAAGGGGTGAGCCACATGAGCAAAGAGCAGAAGCATGCGTTTCATTCCGGGATCGGGGACAATGACGATCTGCAGGTCAAGCAGCCATCATCCGAAAACCAGACGCTTCCGTTCCAATACGCCGCTCGTATGCGGGGAAGACGAAAGCATGAAGCAATGATTTATCCGGAGCTGTCGTTCCAATACGGCATCCAGTACAAGGGAGACCTATTCGTCAATGACAATGAATCTCCCTACAAGGCATCGATTGATGCTTACCCCGGCAAGAAGTTTGAATACAAGATCACGGAGCGGCGAAAATTGCCTGTAGAGCGAGATTGGGAAGTGAAGTTAGACATCGGCGGCGTCGTTGGCGTTGACGCCATGAAGTATCGTGTCAATTGGGGCGTGAGCTACCAGGTAGGCGGATCCGTTTCCGCCAAGTCGCTGTTTGATTTCTCTTCTGGTAAAAGCGCTTATGTGGGTGCAGGAGCCAATAATGTGTGGAAACTGGCGCCCAACGGAGAGTATGTTTACGAGACTGTGAACCGGACACACTGGAGCGGGGCTATCTCCAAGGAGCATTATTCCAAGACGGACTATTCCGTATCGACCGACTTCAAGCCGATCCTCTCAACCGTTGATGCATCAACCGGAGGACAGGATGATGATGTAGTTGCTCTGATCTTCCGGGCAAAAGACGCTCGTAACTTCTATATGGCCATGTGGGAGCGACATGATCGTACACCGGGGTCCTGGCGGATGGCAGGGCATTTGGACGGCGCCGATGTGTTCACTGGAAACGACAACGGCGAATGGGATCAGTACATGATCAAATCACGAGACTATGCTGACCGTATGGATGTCTACGAGAACGAAACGGGCTGGAAGCAGAACCACTTCAGGGTCTACAAAGTTGTGGACGGCAAGCTGACGCAAATCACGCAGGCTAATGATCAGAACACCTTCGGGTGGGTGATGGAGCAGACCAACAGCATCGAGGTGCGCTGTATTGGTGATACCGTGGAAGTGTATCTGGCATCACCGAATTACACGCTTCAGAAAATGTTCGAATGCAAGACGGCATGGACAAATGGCAGCTTCGGCATTGCGAACTTCTCGCAGGCCGTGCAGTTCTATAAGATCGATTTTGCTGACTACAAAACCGTAACCGGCTCGACCGAGTGGGATAGCTACACAGGCACCGGGGAGAAGACGGTATCTACTAACGCCGACCAGTACATCAAGCCCAGCCTAATCGCCAAGATTGGATCGACGCCGCAAAATTATAAAGTCATATCGATTCAGGGCGAAGTGCAGAATCCTACAACTGGATCTATCACGGCCTCCATCGGCGGCCCAGTGAAGGTCAAATCGTTTAATCCTGGCAATGCTGGTGAAGTCATATCGAGCACTGCAACCAAGAACGGCAAAGCCATGATTACGCCGGACAATATCGGCAAGGAAAAAGGCAATGTAGTCATTGAGGATTGCAATCGCCTGTTCCAAGTCGAGATCGCCAAATTCAGGCAAGATCATCCGGACCTATCGAATGTCGTGCCGGTGTTCACGCTAATTAAGCCGGGCAAAGACGACAACCAATATGCGTGGGACGATAATCAAAAGCTCACGATGTGGATGACGCAGGCGGAGGAGAAGGTAACGGAGAAGTCGTTTGTGGAGACGATCTATGCTTATCAAGATTGGGTAATGAAGCCACTCGTTGCTGACTTTGGCGGCGGGAGCTGGGTCGAGTATGCACTTGAGACGTTCAACAATAGCGGGACCGTGAATCCGGACTACGATAAGATCCAATGGGCCGGCGGCGGCGGAAGCAAGATCACGACAAACGGCAATGACATTCTTATGCTTAAAACGACGGAGTGGTATAAGGGAATCTTCCCGGCCGACATCCATAACGAGGGCACGGTCACGAGCAGCAAGAAGCTCTATATCCAGATCCCGCCGATGCCGGAGCATTACGTCGAGCCCTACAAGAATACGCCGATGCCTTACTTTTATGAGGACGTTCATTTCCTGCTGCAGAAGTCCCCAATCGGCAAGCCGCATGTCTGGATGTACTGGGAGAGCAATCCGAGTCTCACAACACGGAATGCCACACAGAACAATCCAATGACGAGTACGCCAATTATAAAAACTACCATCATGGCCGATCGTGTTGTCGTTGTCTGTGACCCGGATCCACGTTATATTCCATGGACTTCTGGCCAGTACCTTGGTTACGGAAAAGTGAACGGCAAGCGACCGTACATGACCCAGCAGCTGGGCAAAGCAGATCTGGTAGACGTGCCGGCCGAGGTTGTGTTCCTTCCGGAAAACCTGACACATATCCAAGGGCCTTTCATTGAAGTAGATGACCCCAGGGTGACATTTATCTACAACGAATACAAGAAAGCGATCACCTTCTCTTCAAGCTACATGGACAAATATATCTGGTACACGGATTGGTTCACGCCGTGGAAGGAAGACACAAGAACGTTTGAAGCAAAGCGAGACGCCTTCACAATCATTACAGAGCCAGTGCAGGTGCAGCCCACGGATGATCCAAATTACGATCACAATGTGATCGTCGATCACATTGAGGTGACAAGTGGAAACCCATTCATCTCGACTTGGGTCGAACAGATCCCTGGCGATCAAGGTGGACTCTTCGGCACCTATTACAAGTTCCCACAGATCACCGAGGTTCGGAGCCAGGCTTTCAAGGTAGGCGGTGACTACAAGCGTAAGCAGCAGATCTTCAATGTAAACACGGAGGATGTAGAAGCATACTTCCCTGGCGAACAGGCGATCCAATCCTATATGGCTGGCAGCGAGCCGATCAGAGGGACAATTAAAGCCAAGGAGTTTCAGACGGTAGCCGTCATAGAAGTTGCAGCTGGCCAGCCGATTCTGTCGATCTCAGGTAGCTTCATGAGTGATGCTGGCGAAGAGTATCCGGATCTGAACGTGGTGGCGCCGAGCGGCGAATCGTTCGGGCTGAACTTCATGAACGGCACATGGAGCGAACATGCACTTGAACTAATGGACCGCAGCTCATGCTCGAAATATGCGTTCGGTGGCGATCAAGATGGACAGGAGTTGATGACTTTCACTGATCCGGATCCAGGCGAATGGACTGTCATCGTGAGAAATGCCGGACCACAAGATACCGCCTATCTTGTAACGCATAACATGGGGGCGCCAACTCAATCATTCACCATGGATTATCTGCCGGATCCAGGCACGGTAATTGTTAAAATCAACGGCACGGTCACGACAGATCTCACGACAAATCAGAAGACGATTACATTAACATCTGCTCTGCAGCGCACAGATGTGGTCCGGATTGAGTACAAAGCCGGCGGCCGGAAAGTCGAAGAATTACCAATGCGCAGCGCTTTCTCATTTACAGAATCTGATCCGATCAAAATTGAATCAGTGAAGCATGACGGAGCAGATATCCCGCAAGATGCCAGCAATGGCTACACGGTAAACGGTAAAGATTTTGAGCTCCACGGGTCGGCAATTATGCCTGGCGATGTGATTGTAATCTATTCGATTGGCGAGGTGAGCAATACCTTTACGCTCAACCATCAAGTCGGACTGGAAATCCAAGTATTCAAAAACGGCGCCGAACTGGATGACACGAAATTCAGCATAACTGGCAATCAGCTGATAGTGCAGCGGGAGATTCTTGCCATGAACGATTGGATCAATATCCAATCCTATGTGGTTCTTTCGGAGTTTGACCCAACGAAGGACAACTATTTGGGCGAGTTCGCCTTCTCTCAAATCGATCAGGCTATTAATTTCGACTGGGGAGCATCTTCTCCGTTTGATGTCCAGGCATCTGGCTTCACCATCATGGAGGCAATTGAGCCGGAAATGGATTACAACTACGATCTGGATCTGGAAATCGTTTATCCTTCCACGGATCCGATTGATCTGAGTAATTTCACGAATGAGTGGATGATCTGGAATGAGAACCCCAGCGACGCCGGTGATTGGCATGGCCCTCCGGAAGCCGGATACACCGAGGTGACGAACCTGAAAAATCAGTCATCCCGCTCCGGCTGGTATAATCCGAACCATGTAAGCTTCTCAGATTACACCTTCAGCTTCAAAGTTCAAGAGCGCAACTCCGGTGACGACGATATGTATGGGGCGATCTTTCGATTTGACCCTGCCACGAAAAACTTTTACTCGTTCGAATGGGATGCAAGAGGGCTCTCAATCAATGGTATGGCCGTGTATCGTAACATCTGCACGAATCCAGCGTCGGCGGGATCGCTCACCTACACGAAAGACCAGTTGGCCTATGTGCCGGAGCCTTGGACATTCGGAGCCAGTGAAACACACACGATTAAAGTGGAGCTCATGGGCAAACGTATCACGGTGTCAACTGACGATGTTCAGAAGATTGACTTTGTGGATGAAGATCCAGCAGCGTTGATGATGGGTGCATGGGGGCCGTTGACCGCATCTCAACCGAAGACGTACTTCTGGGACTTCGACATTACGAGATATATCAAATACTCATACCTGGACGATGCCACACTGCGTCATTCGCTGCAGGCTTCATTTGCCCGGCCAATCAGCGACAAGAGAGTAGAAACGCTTGAAGTGCTGGCAAAGACCCTGACTGAGGAGTTTACGTCCGATCTGCAGAGGTTCTTGGCCGAACACACTGACCTGCAGCAAGACCAGCTGGCACTGTCATATATCATCAGTCAGGACAGCAGCTCTTACCCGGTCTATGTCGGATCAGTAACTGGCACGGAGCGGGAGAAGCAGACATCTGACGGAAGTCTGACCGTGATATCCGATGTCGCAGCAGAGCCGAACACCGCACCGGCTAAGCCTCAATATGGCGACTATACAGAGGTGGATCGAGATTATTTGGAGCCGGATCTGCCGACCGGTGTTTATGTGCCGCAGCAGCCGGAGCCGTACATCCCGCCGATGACACCGCCTGAAGACGACACGCCAAACGACGGGTTCGCCATTAACTGGCGTGGCTACATTTGCCCGCCACTGGATGGCTATTATCAGTTCAATGTACAAGTGGACGATGGCTTCCGGTTGTGGATTGACAATAAGATCGTAATCGATGCCTGGTCGGATAACGCAAGCGTTGAGTATGGTGGCTCGATTTTCATGGAGGCAGGCAAGACATATCCGGTCAATGCCAACTACTATGAGAATACCGGCGCCGCCATGGTAAAACTGGAATGGACAATTCCGGGGCAGGAACGGCAGGTAGTCGGCAGCGAATATCTTACGCCGTATCTTGGCTACACGGTTAAAGCCATCATTAAAGAGGCCACACCGTTGCCGTGGAGCCCAATGATTCATTCGGGTCACTACTATTTCCAGGACAGAGAGTTCTTCCTGTATGCACAGCCGGTGAAGCACATTAAGACGCCGGTCGATAACCGAGTGCTTGTGCAGCCCCGGCCGCAGCAAGGATCACCAGTCATTGTGAGAGACAATACCGGAGGGGCCTTGCGGAAGGTAACGTTCTATGATTCGAACTGGAACATGACGCTCGAAAACACAGAGTCTTTCAGTGGGAACGGATATGCAGCGTATTATCTTTCCTATTCAGACATTGATCCTGCGACGCTCAAGGTGAAGGTGAACGGCATTACGGTAAAACCAGTATTCGATCTTACGAAATCTTCAATTCAGTTCATGAACGCCTTGGAATTTTCTGATATAATTGAGGTTAAGTACAAACTGAATTACAGTTACATGCTCGATTACAATTATGATGTGAGCGGAGATGTCGCAATGCTCACGCTCCACTCGAACTATGTAGCTGAAAGTATGAAGAACATGGAGATCCTCTACGAAGGCGCCAAGAATACGCCGTTCTACCGAGCCGAGGAGATCGTATTCAATCCGCTTTTGAATCATAACCATCGGGGGTTCTTGTATATGACAGAGCGGACAGAGGACGCTGTAGACCGCATACTGATCACCGTGTCACCAAAGACGCTGCCGGCAGACGGTCTAAGTAAAGCGACGATCACCGCACAAATCAAGGACTTGAACAATAATCCGATCGAGAATAAGCGGATCGAAATCTACCGGGATGGCGAAATCATCTATACCGGGATGACAAACCAGGCCGGCGAGGTGTATAAGTTGGATCAGCCGATTGCACCGGCCAGTCGGATCTCGAAATACGAGGCAATCTGTGAGGGTAAAAGCTCGACCGGATTGCTGAATTATTATGAGCCTGCCGTCGCCGACCGCTACCACATCGTACTGAATCCGAGCAAGACAGCTATTCGCTCGGGCCAAAATGAGCAAACGATCATTACAGTTTCGCTCAAGAACGAAAACTGGATCGGACTTGGCGACAAGTCTATCACAATCTCCTATAAGGACACGAAGGGCGTTACACGAAGCGAAGTCATTTTGACAAACAGCAGCGGAGACGCCAAGATTGCCTTGAACGGGATCAATGAAATCCAGGGGCAGATTGCAGTTCATGCCAATTTTGACATAGGTGGCGAAACAGCAAGCAACTTCATTTATATCAAGGTGATTGGCGGTTAACCCCGCCAGTCGCTTTGCTCCTTGAAGGGGAAGGTGAGAAGCACATGAAAGAGTTCAACAAGATGCTGCCTAACAGCACCTATGCTTTGCGGGTTGGAGAGAAAGTGCCAGAAGGCGACGTGAATCTGGCTTTTGTTCATACACCACGAGTAGATTCTGATCAGAACATTTCCCTGATCCATACCTCATCTACGCCTGACAATCTAATCCCAATCGACCAGATTGAATCAATGGTCGTGCCGGACGAAAATGGAAAGCTGCAGTATGCCACAGTTCTTTCCGAAGACCAGCCGATCGTGCTGCGGGCGCCGTATGACATGTTCCCATCCAAGGAAGTGAACATTACCAAACGTTTCATCCGAAACGAGCACACGGTCGCCGCTGCGCTGTATTATCGTTTCGAGATTTTCTATCATTACGACAGCGAACCGGGCGAGCCGGAGAAGGTGATCCGCTATACAGGAAACCAAATTCAGATCACCGACGAGAACGGTAATCTACTGGATTCGACGTTCAAATACATCATCTTCGTGCAGGCTCAGGCTGCGGTGCCACCGGAAACCAAGTCCAATGTATACCGGCCTGGTTGTATCTGCAATTCAATACCGATGAGGAGAAGACCTTCAAAGTAAGGTACAACCATGTGGATACACCTGCGATCGACGCCAACGCACGGGCGGTTAAGAAAACCATTGAGCTGTACTCGAATCAAGTCAACGGGAATGCAATTGAAGGCGGGAAGCTTCGGATCATCAACGGGGTTAGCGCCTTTACTGAAGCGACACTAGCGCAGGTGGAGTCGGCTGGAGAGCTCAAAGAAATCTATGCGTTCGAGGAGCGGCCGGATGTGGATGGGTACCGCATTTATGTTCCGCAAAAATCCAAGAGTGATCCACGAGAAGCACCCATGTTCAGCTACAGGGTTAATGCTAAATACAAGGACGAGAACGGCAAGGAGCGGGTCATCACGACAGGCTACATTACGGATTCCGTTCTGCCCAAAGAAGCACTCCTTGAGCATGAGATGTTGGATTACGCAAACGAGTGGAAGATGCTCGGGTTAAAGTCTGGATCAGCCGTCATGGATGCTCGCAGCACCATGGGCATGATGATTCCAATCGACATGCCATCGCTGCCGGCAGAGACGATCTACACGGTAGAAGATGCCAATGGAAATCTGCTCTACACGACTGAGCAGGCAGCAGATAATTCAAGCGTCACCAGCGCCGTGCTGCAGAGCGGCGGAGAGCCGGCCAAGGCTAAGTCCAATGTGGCCACCGGAAATTGGGAGGGGGCCGAGGAGAGCAACGTCCGGATCAAGAACGATGCAATAAAACATCGTTGCACAATTATTCCAGAGCAGCAAAAACAAGAGCTGCCCTTCACCTGGACGGCGAGCGGCGAGGGCCAGATCATCGAGAGCACAACCCTGCAGGCGACATGGGGGATCAAGCAGCAGATCTATATTATCCATCAAGCTACGACGGAAACTGGTACGACTCTGAGCAGCTGGAACAATATCGGACAAGTGACCAACCGGTCTGACTGGAAAGTGGTGCGCAACAGCGGCGTTGAGGAAATCTATTTGACTCGAAATGAGATCGATTTAGGTGGATTCTACAATCCGGCGGCGACCGGCAAGAAAGACTATATGTTCTCGGCCGAGGTTCATGTCGAAGATCGTGGCTACGATGATGACGTTATCGGCATCATGTTCCGTGTGCGAGACTCGAAGAACTACTACGTGTTCGCTTGGGAGCGCAACCAGTTGAACAACTCGGTTGCCGCTGACAATAACGGGGCAGGACGGATTCTGATGAGTCATCGTGGGCATCAGCTGTCGTCAACACGTCATCGATTCCAGGCTATGCGTATGAGCCAAACTGGAGCAGCTACCTTCAATACAATCAAAGCTTTACGAACAAGAAGAAGAAAGTATTCAAAGCCGTTCCAAACATCTTGCCTTCGTACAATAGTGCAGACGAGCCACACACTAGATTTCAGTCTGATAAGACCGGCGTATCTTACATCGATGTCACAGCCTACAACAAAACGTATAACCCGTCTGGCTGGGCGACTAGCAGCAAATATAAGATCACCGTCGTCGTACAGGAAGATGAGTTCCGGATTTACATTGGTCAGCCTGGCAGCACGGAGTTGGGTGAGCTTGTTTGTATCGGAGAGGACACCGGGAGCCACGATATCCCTGACAACGGAACAAAGAACTTGCCGAAACATACCGATGGATCCTATGGAATATTTAACATCTCCCAGCAAGAGTGCTATTGGTCGAAGTTGACCTTCACTGAGCTTGAGGGGAAGGAAGCAGCGAGTGAGATGTATCCGGTCGAGTTCACATCCAATTCGGAGATGAAGTTGAACGATACAAAAGCAGAGGACATTCTCAAGCCGAAACTTGATGCGCTGACTGCAGGCAAGCCGATCTTCCAGCCCGTTGATCCAATCCAGTTCGTTTCCACCGGACCGGTACAAGGCCGTATCAAGAGTGACGGTTATGTGTATGGCTACACGAATGACCCGCAGGCTGGCGGCACCAAGATCACTCCTTGGCGCACGAGCGATAACGGCATGGACATCAATGGAACAGGTATTGCATTCTTATCTCCCGATGGCACAATGGGGTACGAGTTCAAGCCGGCCGAGATTGATGCCGAGATTCCAGAGAAAGTGAAGAACTTTGCCTGGAGCATCCGCAAAACCGGGGGAGACAGCAGCGTAACCGTATCGCTCGGTTCCGGCAATAAGCCGATGGCCAGCGCACCGGTGCCGCCGATCTATCCGCTCGGTTCGCCATACACAATCGATGAGGATGAAATCTACAAGCACGAGGGAGTCAAAACACTAGGCACTCTCTTGGGCGATGGTGGGCTGCTGACGAAACTAAACCTCGGCGACACGCCGCTGCATGAAGTTCTGCTCCGCATTGAGCGTGGGGAGAACGAGAGTGGATTGAACGCCGAGTACCGGGTCAACTACCGATTCCTGTACAACCTGAATGGGAACAAACGATTTGAAGTTGACCAGATCAAGCACGGGGTAAACCGGATCCGCCTCCGCAATGTCCTGAAAAAAGGAACGGATGAATTTCTGGATGCACTGAAGGTGAACCTGGTCGCCTGGACGAACTTCGAAGTTCTCTCGGCTGTGCCGGTGCTTGCCATCAAAATTGACGAGCGGCATAAAATTGATATCGAGAAGCCACGGGTAGAAAAGAGATCCTCGGAGCGGGAGAACTGGTACCTGCGGGTAAAAAACGGCCGATTCAAGCGGCGCATCCGGCTGCCGTATTACGAGCCAGAAGAGCGTGTGCCGCAATTATACCTCTCCAACCCGGAGTTGGTCGCCTATCGGCCTCAGAGTGCCGGAGATTCCGTAGAGGTCGTGCTTGACTATTCCATTCCAGAGTACGAAAATCAGGAGTTCACGAATCTCCCAACAATCGTAGTGGAGAAAGAGTATCCAGTCGTCCTCAACGAGCAGATGATTCAGGTTCAGTTCCGGCCAATCGTACTTGCTTCAGAGGAAGGAGTCAGCTATCTGGAAGTCAATGCGAGTCGGATTAACAACAACCGCCGCCTCCGTGTCTCGGATGTGGATGCAGAGAAAGGCATTATTTATCTGCACGATCGGATCCGGGACCAAGACGAGATCACCGTACGCTATGCGTATCGTGAAGACTGGTACACGTACCGTGGATTCTACAGCAGTGACAATACTGAAGTCATTGATGTCGGAAGTCCAGTTGACTTGGAAGTCCGGTACCATGCCGATCTGCATGCCGAGGGCATCATTACGGAACAGACCGGCGGCGGGTCAGGAACTTTTACGAAAGCCTTGATCTTGACTGATAACGAAAGCGAGTATACCATCACAGGCATCTTCTCTCAGATGTACCATTTGCTGCTATCCAAAGGACTGGCGGTTGACCAGGACAAATGGACAATAAGCAAGGTGGCGAACTACAAAGATTACGATCTGATCATTGTGGCTTATATGATGAATCCTGTGCCTGCTGAATGCGTGGCAGGAATCCGGAGTTTTATCGCAGCGGGAGGATCTGCTATCATCACCGCCGAGCACTCCGGATTAACGGACTGGAACGCAAACTTTCTAAGCATCGTTTCTCAGGACTTTCCGGATCTGACACTCGTTCCGGACGCTATCGTAACCACAAGCGGCACGTTTAACACGAGCCACCCGCTTGCTCAAGGATGTACGAGCTTTACAATGCAGGCAGCCTCCTACTACAGAATTAGCGGCAGTCGTATTCAGCCCGTTGCTTACTCGAATGGACTTCCGGTTGTGGCTGCTTATGAAAACGACAAGCAGCGGATCGTGTTTATGACGGACTGCAACGCCATGGATGATGAGCGTGGTTTCCAGAATCCTGGAAACCGACGGATGATCGAGAACATCCTCAGCTGGACGTCTTCGCCGGTGTACAACGATACGAAAGAAACGAAGGATGCCTACGTCTCGAATAAGTTCACGACGACGATTCCGTCCAAAGAGACGGCATTTGATCAGCGGATCAAGGTGGCGAGCATTGCACTGTATACGGATTTTGGAAACGAGATGAAGCAGTTCATCGATAAGTATAAGGCGGCAACAAAGCTTACGTTGACGCCGATGGCGGCTATTGAAGGAGCAACGCTTGTGATTGTAAAGTCCGAGTTCCTGTATCAATCCGACGGGAAAGCGATCGGGCAAAGGGAAGCCTCCTTTAACGACGTAATTGATATTTACGTGACTGTCACCGTACCGGTGGTCATGAAGGATCAGAACAAGCTGCTTCGTTTCTTCCACATGGATTTTAATCCGACGCCAGGGCACAGCTTCACGCTCGGAAAGAACAGCTTCCACCGCTGGGTGCCGGTGAATGAAAAGGTAGAAGAATATGCGATCATAGAGGCGCCAGGCAGCGAGCTGCTGGTCCGCCAGATCAACGTGTACCTGAAACCAACAGGCATCTGGCTCGCAACGGAAACAAGCACAGATCTGATTGCCGGCACGCTCAAAACAGCATCAATCTACCATACGGACGAGGACTACTGGTTTAATCCGAAAGACGGCATGTTCGATTCGACAATGCTTCGGCTTGGCCGAGTCTTTGTTCAGGCCAACTCGGACATTTACAAGGACATGGTAATTCTGGACACCCGCTCCCGAGGTGGGGGGCTCGACGAGCAGCTCAGTCGGGAAATCATCGCCCGAGTGAACAAGGAGAGCTTACACCACTGGGATATTGGTTATTTCGACGGCGAGGCATACCAAGAGAATGGCGTCATGATCATTCATTTGCCACGCAAGCTGCTGGAGACATTCACTGAATCGCAGATCCAAGCATCGATTGCCAAGCACAAGGCATACGGGCTCTTGCCGATCATCGAGTATCATGATGAAGACGACAGTCTTGAAGTGACAGAAATATAGTTTCCGTGTAACGCATTACATGATATTATAATGGTAATGGCTGACGAGGTGCCGCCCATTGGGGCGGCCCATTATCTTGTTAAAGGAGTGAACGAGATGCCGATTAAAGATACACGAGATATAGTGCCTTTCGTCAACGGACTTGAGTCTAAGCTCAATGAGGTAGAGGACGGTATGGAATCGTGGCTACAAAACAAGGCAACGATCCTGGCTGCTATTCCGCAGGTCAGCAGCATACGGGTGCAAGCGACTTCTGCAATCGTAAAAGCCGAAGATGCGCTTGCTGAGCTGAACACGGCAACCTATGGCGTCGTTGCAGCGAAGGGTCAACGTCTGCGTAAATTGCTGGACGATCTCAAAAAGCAGGTTATTCAGATCGCAGAAAATGCCACGGGCGGGGCAAGTGTCCCTGATTACCTGAGCATGGAAATTAATAACGCCATCTCCTCGGTGGACAGCACGCTTGCAGATGGCGTCAAGCTGGATTATCGGTTGCGGAAAATCCAAGAGCTTGGACAAGCTGGAGCCGACTTTAGCAACCGGGATGTCGTGATGCCATATCGCTTTGAAGTGTCGGATCGCTTGGTGTCGGATCGACTTACCATTCCGAAAGAGGAAAACGTGGAGTTCGTTTCCGGCCGAGTTACGGTCCTTGATGTAACAGGAAATCAAGGCATCCTTAATGACAGCGGCAAGATGATAGAGGGCACGATCGATGCGGACGGTAATGTTCTTCTGAGCGATGCCCCGATGGTTTCGGTTCGCCTTTACTATCCGGTGCGCCTGTCATTTAAGGATGTGCCGGAAGACTTCCTAATGCTGCTGCTTGAAACCGTCATCTCCAAATCGAGCCCGATCATGGAGAGCCTGCTTAAATTCGAGAAGCTCTTGATGGATATCGTAACCGATATTACGGCCATGAAGGGAACGGACTGGACGGCCGACTTCTCCATAATGCGGAACCAGAAGGAGATCGTCCAAGAAGGCATTACGCCGAAGGGACTCAACATCAGTGCAGTCGATGGCATTGTGCATGCAACGTGGTCGTACAATGATCACCCACATCTATCGCACTTCATCGCTGAAAAATGGGACGAGCTCAGCAAATCATGGTTGCCGTTTGATGGCGATCAGGGACTCATAACGAAATGACCACAGGCAGCTTCGGCTGCCTCTCTACATAGGAGGGGTTCTCATGATTTTTAGGATGCCAATATTTTGGATCTTGTTCGGGTGGATTATTATCCCTGCTTGGATTTTATATCACATTGCTCGGTGGCTGATCGGTGATTGGAAATGTGATAAGTGCAAGGTTTGGTTTCGGGTGAATACCAGGAAAAATGTGTTCACACAAAAGCGGCGAAACGGCGACTGGACATATACTTGCTGCGGGTCTTGCTATAACGAGTACGAGAAAGAAGAACAGAATTATGGCTGGCCACCAGGCCTGACGCCGCCAAAGCCGGCATCATTACGAACAGAAAGCAGGTGACATCGTGGGTAAGTTCCTTAATGATTTTCTCTTAACCATGCCGGAGACGCAGCGAAAGAAATTGATGGAGCTACTGGAAAGCCGCCAGCGTCAAGGTATTATCAAGTCGGAAACCGAGCTGGCTGCAGAACTCGAGCGGCTGCTCAAGGGCCTGGACCGGCGGGACGGAAAACCGACGTTCACGCCCCGCAATCAATCCGAGCTGACCAGCTCCGAATCCTATAACGCCAATATGCAGGAGATTGAGTTCGATCTGGCCACACTCTTTGATGTTTCAGATCAGCTCGACCGTCTTTTGACCGATAACCAGCAGCTCACTCGCTCCATGCTGGCCGATATTCAAAAGAAGATCGCTGCCCTGGACTCCAGGTTAGAGCGGCACAAGCTGGTCATGTCCAACACGGATGGATTCCTATCCGGTGTTCATGAACAGTTCAAGGCGCCGCAGTATACAGAAACGTCCAGCGATGCGCTGCTGCTTCTGCAGAAAGAACGCCAGGGCAACTATTTACCTCCGGAGTACATGGCCGAAACGGTGGTGGACCGGTTGCAGCTCTCTTCAGCACAGACGATTGATCAGCTCAAGAATCCCTATGGCGCCAAGCTGGCTCGCATTGAAGTGAAAAACCGGACCGGCATGGTTGCCGGCAATCCGAAGTACACGATTGATTATGCGATCGACAGCTCGCAGGAAAGCTTCTGGGCGGAGGTCATTTTGGCGGATGCACCGCTTGAGCACAACATTGACGATATCTGGAATCATGACTACAAGAACACACCGACCACTGGAGCGCTTTGTGAATTAGAAATTACCCTGAACGGTGTTACGCCTGTCTCAGAAATCACCTTCGATCCATACTGTGGATTCCCGATGCAAATCGTTAGTATTCACGGCTACGAATCATC
Source organism: Paenibacillus rhizovicinus (assembly GCF_010365285.1). Classification (NCBI taxonomy): domain Bacteria; kingdom Bacillati; phylum Bacillota; class Bacilli; order Caryophanales; family Paenibacillaceae; genus Paenibacillus; species Paenibacillus rhizovicinus. Next base: position 8,351 of record NZ_CP048288.1, on the reverse strand, counting down.
GGTGTACGACGGCAACGTGTATGAGCTCGTCACACCAGTTCACGAGAGTCCATATCAGCGCAGCCAAACGTCCAACACACAGATGAGCTTCCAATTTCCTTCTGTAGAAATATCCAAGCTCCGAGTGTTGATTCGCCAAGAGAACTATGCGAAAGAGAACTTTATCGTCAATAAGGATGAAGCCAATCAAGCTGAGCTCTGGGATAAGATCGCCGGCAACCGGCAGCTGACACAGGACTTCAAACAGCCGGGCGAGTCCATCGCTGAGTTCGACAAGAAAAACGAAATCTCTGGATGGAGTCGGTACCTCACCGCTCTTCAGGACTGGGCAAAGGAAAAGGGAGAACAGGCAAAAGGCGTGCTCGATGCCGCCAAGCAGGCCATGGAGGTCGTGAAGACCGGCCAGTATACCAACCCAATGCAGCTAGCACTGCGAGCCATTGCGCCGAATCAGAAGAAGACTCAGGCAGAGACAGAAGGGACGTTGGCGAGCGAGTGGCAGCCGGTATCCAAATACACCTATCTATATGGCGCCTACAACATCAGCATCGTCGGCCGCCGCTACAACCAGCAGTCGATTTATGTGTCGAAGCCGCTGCCGCTGGCCAGCAACCTGAAAACAGTCACACTGACTACAGTGGAGAAGCATCAGACAATTGACATGGATCAGGGCGACAAGGCGCCGATCACGGACATCGAATTCTACCTGGGGTACACCAAGAATCCGGATCCGGGATCCTGGAAACCGATCCTGCCATCCAACAAAGCCTATGTCGAAGGCGAACTCTTGATGGGCAACACCGTGGGTGAGGAGTATGAAGAGCTGAAAGACACGATCCAATTTAGCTTCCGCTTCCAGGCTATCTCGAACGACACAGTAACGATTCGGAGAAATGGCGAGCCACTCCCAGCATTCATGTATAAGCTCTCAGTTGACGGCAAGAAGATCGGCATTTTGAGAGACTTCTATTCACCGGCCAGCACATATACCGCAAGCTACAAGCCATCCGACGACGCCTACTTCGTAGATATCGATCAGGCGCTCATTGAGCCGTTGCAATACATCAATGACAATGGGGAGACGGGTGAAACGTTCGATGCGGTCGATGCCAATTACACGGTCACGCTGAAGCATACGCCTTACATTTTCCGGGAGCAAGTTTTCAGCTACGACGGGGAGAACGAGCGCTACAACCAAGACAGCAGCCAGTTCAATGCTGCCGACATGTACTACCCGATCATCGTGCGGGTCGGCGGAGTAGAGTATACGAACATCACCAATTACACGAACGGGACTTATGACAAGGAGCGGTTACAAGCGACAAGCGGCGAGAAGGTATTCGCTCAGATCGGTAGCAAGATTTATTTCCCAACCACGCCGACCGTTGATGAGCTCAAAGATATAACGGTTGACTATTACTACCTAACAACCGACGTTCGGCTTAAAGCCATCCTGCGCCGCAATCATGCCGGTTATGAGAGCATTACGCCGGCCCTTTACAATTACACGCTCCGCTGCCAAAGCTATGACCAGGAGGTACGCAATGTCTAATGAGCCGATTAAAAATAACTCGCAGATGCTTTATCTGCAGGCCCGTTTCCAGTTCGAGCAGGCAAAGGCCAAGTTCGATGATGGCACGATCAAGTCGGATACCAAGCTGATTCAAACAGTCTTCAAGGCGTTTCAGGACTTCTTCGTATCAGCCGGCCAGCCAATGATGATTCCTCGATATGCGGTCGATGGCGGCCCCCATGGAGTGCCGACTTCAACAATATGATGGGCGAGATTAAACAGGATATGGATCTGCTCTTTCAAGAAGTCGATATCATCGGCCGGGCACTGTATGCGGATTTCAATCATAACGTCGTGCAGCAAAGCATGCTCCAGGCCGAGTTCGACCAGATCGCCGACAAGCTCAAGGATTTGGAGCTACTCTCGTCCAACCTGAATGTCAACGGCCAGATCGTTTTCTGCCGTAACGACTTCGCCAATAACGATAAGATTGATTTTGATCGGATCAGCGGGACGCCAGCGCATATCGAGAACGGCACCGTCACACTGGGCCAGACAAGCCAGTCAAGCGTCGGCAAAGAAGCCACGATTACGATTGTTCCCGGCAACAAGACCTACAAGAATTTCATTATCGGCAGCGAGTCCAATGGCTTCCCTGGTAATAATCATGAGATCACCGTGTCACCGGGCAGCTCCTTAACGAACAACGATTACACATACCGGTTCGTGGGCGAGAAGAACAACCATGGTGCATATGGCGTTGTGCTGGATGGCGACGCAAACACATGGTTCGAATACGAGCTCGTCAATGTGCGAGAGCAAGACAAACAAGCGGTGGCCAAGAATCTCGGATGGGATTATCAAGTGAATGGGAACCAGACACTTCGATTCGCCCGAGATCCTGACGGCGGAGTGCTGAAGCTGAATCTGCAGGTTATCCTGGCTGAAGAATCGCTGATCAACCAAATCAATGTGAATATGTACACGCCGCCCAACCATGGCGCCAAAACGGCGATCGTCAAAGATATCCTGGTTTCGGACGGCACGAGCGCACCATTATCAGTGATGACCAGCGCCAAGCTCGATTCCGACTACACGTTCCATTTCTCGCCACGCACGGCGAAGGTCATCACGATCCTGTTTGAGCAGCCGGAGAAATACTTTACGGACATTGGCCACATCTATTATGAGGCCAAGCGGCAGATCGAAAACGGCCCGGACTATGTATTCGACACGATCAATAAGGAATATTCACCGACGCATTTGCCACGAGTCGAGGGTCCGCAGATTGCGCTGCAGGATCTGGGTGTTCAGGTTAAAGCGACGCCCACCTCTGTAGACGCTACATATGGCCCGCAGACGCCGGACGGCACGACGCAATCAATGGAGAACATCATCTCCAACGTGCAATACAGTTTGAACGACGAGAACATCGAAATGGGCATCGAACGATTTGAGGGATGGCGGTATTGTATTGGGATCCGGGACATCGAGATCTTCTCAACCGAATACGAAGCTACTGGTGAAATCGTCACGGAGCCGTACTACTTTGAGCAGCCGCTCGAGAAAATCACACTCGACGTCAGAGAAGAAATGCCGCAGTACATCAAGTACCAGGTATCAATTGATGATGGAGCGACCTGGCACGACATTACGCCAATGGGCCGGCAAATGGCGAGCAGCTCTGACGAGGCGATGGCGCCAAAGATCTACACGATTCAGCAAGTAGAGAAGCAGTCGCAACAGGCGAACCCACGGCCGGGGTATCTGGAAACAGAATATCCGGTGTACAGTATCCGGATGCGAATGCTATTTGAACGGCCGGCGGAAACGGGGGGAGAGGCGTGAGTGAGAAATATACATCACCCATCTTAAAGGGATTCACTATTAAGGCGTATCTGCAGGGCGAGGCATCGGACAGCCAGGCCTCCAGCCGCAGAGCATACGAGGACGCAGGAGACGGCGACGAGGTGATCGACCCACCGTACTTCCCACCATCACCACCGTCGGCTGGAGATCCACCGCCACCGCCGGATCCAGATGAACATCCGCAGACGCCACCACCCGTCGATGATGACGGAGATGAGCCAGATCCGGATCATCCGGAATTAAACGTGAGGATCACAAACAAACTGGCGTCCCTTTGTCATGGCGATCAATTACCCGTGTCCGGTGTTGTTGACGGGCCATTTGGAATCACCAAAGTCGTGCTTCTGATCAACGGAGAAGTGGTCGAAGAGAAAAAGGGAGTCGGCGACAGAACGGAGATGGCCTATAACTTCAAGGTCCCTACCGATAAATACCTGATGGGCGGAACCATCTCCATTGAGGTGAAAGGATACGACAGCAAAGGCAATGTCGATACTGACAGCTACGTGCTTTCTCTGAAGGACTGCACGATACCGCCGCCGCCGGTCAAAGTCCGTGACTGCATGTTGTTCGACACCCTGCTGGTGCAATATTACCATCGTGACACCAAAACACTGGAATCCATCGACATTCCGTATGACTGGCTTCCTTACGAATTGGATAACGGGAACGGGGATAAAGTCACCTTCGGATGGAACGCAGCAAACAACGGCGTCATTGTCATGATGACTGAAAGCTATGATTCCAGCGGCACTGCATTTCAGCTCTCCTCGATTGGCGTGGTGTACAAGGACAATTACGATAAGGAGATCACGACGTGGGCCGCCGCCGTGGCTAGCAAGTCTAATGGCGCCAAAAACGTCGGGGCGATGCTCGGCGAGCCATCTTCGAAAAACCCAAGTGTCTGGATTACGGCAGCACAGAATGGAGACTTCTCCACTGCACCGGCGATCGGCGCACAGAACGACTACGTGATCTTCACATTCGATGCTGACTTTACGAGCAAACATTGTCTAATCTCGCATGATTTCAAGCCCGGAGATCACACGAAGGATTTGGATCTAACAGACCCTCCAGTCGAACCATACGATCCGGATAATGGCCCGCAGCGAGATTGTCTTCTATGGGACGGAATCATCGTACAATTTTATGATCCGAATACCGACAAGCTGGAGCGGGCTGTAATTCCTATGGATGGGCTCGGCAGCACGCCCGTCATGATGGGCGACGTGAAGATGATGATTGGCTGGTCGGATATGTTCAATGGTGTAACTGTTATGGTAAAGCAGTTAAAAGAAGGCGCCGGCTCTTATAACGCACACGTCACCGGCGTGGCGATCAAGTTCTCCGATTACTATGGCAATTCAAAAGAGGCATGGTCCCAAGAAGTAGCCTTTGCAACAGAGGGTACTCGTCATTACGAGCTCATGGTTGGTGAGCCAAAGGAAATCGTGAACTGCCCATGGATCAGCGAGATCAAAGCCGGAAACTATGCGAATGCGCCAAGCATGATGAACGTCAACGATTACGTGGCCTTCAAGTTCATGGAGGAGTTCACGAACAACCATTGTCCGATTGATGACTCCAAACAAAACGATGACGACATCGGTATTGATCCGGCCAATCCGCCGAATGTGCCCCACGTTTACATCGAGCCATTCCCGTTCAGCCATATTCAGGCCTGCATCATGGACGCTATTCAAGTGAAGGGATACGCAGAGGACTTTGATGGCCTAAAAGAAGTGAAGTTCTTCTTCACCGGCGATCTAATCGATATGTCGCCGTACCGTATCATAGGCACTGGCCAAAAACGGATTGATTTCAACTTTACGATCAACACGAGCTCTCTGCAGCCGGGCGACTATCGTGTAACGGGATGGGCAACGAACAACAGCGATCAGGTGAGTCCAACTGTCGTATCGACACCGAACAAACCAATTATGGAATTTACGCTCATGAATTGTTCGCCGGATATTACGATCAGCACTTTAATCGATACGTGTAATGACGTCAGTTGGACGTTTAGCGGATCAGTCAGTGCGCAGCGTCGCATTAAATCTTATAAGGTCGTAGATAATCTTGGCCGGACATGGACGCAGCAAAACGTCAATGGTTCAACAACGACCGGCAGCTACAGTATCACTGTGCCAGCCAATACCTATACGGGCGGTCAAACGATCACGCTGACGGCTACTGTTGAGGACATGGAGGGGCGAACGGATATGGCGACGACGACCATCTTCATCCGTCAATGCACGCCGCCACCAACCATAGATGCTGTTGTCTCTGGCATAGAGTGCAGCAATAAGGATTTGGCTGTTGGTATGAATGTTATCGGTGGGGATAGCCGAGGTGTTAGCACCGTGAAGATCAGCGATACTACTGGGCATGTTTGGTACACCGGCAATGGTGCATTCGGGGTAAGGTCATTCTCGACTACCATCTCCAAGGACACGCTCTCTCCGGGCATGTACACCTTCATTTTTGAAGTGACAATGGTTGGCGGAACGACGGCGAGCACCACAAAGCAGGTCAACATTATTACGTGCTCCAGCGACGGCAATGTATACGCATGCGGTGTACAATCGCAATCCGGGGGCGCTGGTACGACAACCAACTTCCATAAGCTTGGAGGTACGCCAGGCAATGTCGTGATCGACTACAACATGCAAACAGTTCCAGATGAAATGCAAGTGTACTATCAAGATATGCTAGTGGCGCAAACCGGTGGACCGGTATCCGGAACAAATAGTTTGTCATTCTACTACAATCCGTATAACGGCGTCGATTTCATTAAAGTCGTTGTCATCGGTTCAGGCTCAACAGCATGGAGCTATAAAGTTCTCTGTCCAGTATAAAAGAAGCGGGTGATATTCAATGGGAATCAGGCAGATCCAAGTTACACGGGCGATCGAAAAGATCGTGAAATATTATTTGCTGGAAGGCAAATATCCGACGCTGCAAACCATTACGTATCACTTTGGCCAATGGCTCCGGGGCAATGTCCCTGGAGCTCCCGGTTTCAAAGCTACGAAATTGTTTCGCAGGCAAAAGTCCGACACCGATTTGTATAACAGCGATATTAGGCTCATTCATCAAGACATCTCCGACGCCTATGAAGCGACGATTCAGCAGACCACCCGAATTATGTCCGACTTCACCTTTGCGGATACGGAGCGGCAGAAGATGTGGAACCTCCTAGCTGGTATCTCAAAAAAGGTTGATCAACTCCTGCTTGTTTCCCAAAACGGAGCGGGGTATGTGGACGCCAACATTCTGAATTTCTATGACATGTCCTCCGTAAATGGCCAACGTACAACAGCTTATATCAACTTGAAGGATCGTCAAGTGACGCTGCGGGAGAATGAACGCAACAGTAATAAAGTTCTTCTGAATGGATCCCAAGCCAAGTTTAATTCGCTTACGGCAAACGTGGTTCATGCCGCCCTCGAGACTATTAACAATGCGTTTGATGATGACATCAATTCTGCCTGGTGGCAGGTCGTCAAAGTCGATGCGCCAACAACGATCCAGGCAGAGCTGATTGTGGTGTTCCCACAAGAAGAAGAGATCAACGAGGTGGTGTATGTCGCCCACAGCGTGAAGCCAGTCTTCATGCAGCTGGAATATACGTATGACGGTCTCACGTTCTCCCCAATCCCAGGCGAGAAGGACAAACGGAAAGTCGTTGATAAATCGGTATGGAGCTTCTCCAAGATTACAGTAAAGGGTATTCGCTTTAGCTTCGAGAAAAAGGATCACGACGATTACAGCGGCGGTGTGTACCAGTATTATTTCGGAGCCAAGAATATTACAGCCAGCAAGAAGGATTATGTGAGCGAGGGTATCCTCTACACGACACCGATCGTATTCGATACGCCCAACATTAATCAGGTGTCCATCAAGGCCGGCCATGAGATCCCGCATGGTACGGAGGTCGATTACGAAGTAGCCTCCTATGACGAGAGCAAGGATCTGGACACGCTGCTCTGGTTTCCGATCAGCTCGCTGGATGAGACCACGCCGAAGTATGCCAAGGTCGTGGAGTTCTCGGCTCGGCCGACCAAGTTCGTGGAGATGGCCAAAGCGGAGCCGACGCTCGAGATCAAGAACGGTATGCAGGTGTTCCGCCTGATCAAAGACGATGGCGACGGCACGTTGCCGCATGACTTCGAGGAGATGCGCAACCAAGTGCTGATGCGAGGAATCAATCAGTGGCGCCGGGAGAGGACGTATGTGAAGTTTGACGGCACGATGCCGTTGAATGGTTCGTGGAAGGATCAGTACGATAACCGGCCAGAGGCGGTGCGGATCGATTACTTGGCGATCAGCAATACACTAAGTCTCAAGCGGGACGGCGGCGGCAGCACGGACAACTTTTATCGGTTCACGACGTGTATTCAAAGCGACGAGACACGAGTCGTGCCGATGTCATTGGCCATTCTAAAGAGCCAGGAGAATGGACCGAAGAAGCGGATGGGTGCCTTCGCCGTATACGTCAATCAGAAACGGCTTGTCGCCTCCAACGAGGAAGTCACAATTACCCTAGAACCAGGCTGGAACGAGATCCAGGTGCTGTATCATTTCGGCAACATGCAGATGCGCCAGGATTTTATCGAGACAGAGCTGCCGAATGAAACCTACCTCGGCAAGTTCAACCTTGCACTGGAGAAGAGGGTGCGAGCTGATAAAGAGCCGCTCAAGCTCGTGGATGCTCACACGCTGTATTACAACATCTCTCCGAACAGCCGGGACTGTTTCGCCATCTACGAGCAGCAGGTCGTGTTAAATTATTTGCCCAAGAGCTGCATCTTCCAGCTTTCTTATGAAGTCGAAGACAGCGAGGCACAGAACAATCAAGTGGTGCTGCGAGCGATGTTGAAGCGGGAGGAGAACGTCCCGCATATCTCTCCGAAAATAAATCTGATCGAAGTCAGAGCGAGGTGATCGGAATGGAATGGAAAACAAT